>CALJUI010000108.1 GCA_937975735.1 uncultured Rubrivivax sp. | reverse complement strand
TGCGCACCACGCTGTCGGCCAGCAGCACCAGCGGGCGGCCGAACAGCACCAGCGCCGACATGCCCAGCAGCATCGGCATCGCCTCGGCCAGCGCGGCGGCGCGGTCGCCGGCCTCCATCAGGCGCACCAGGCGGCCGATGAACAGCGGGATCACGGTGTCGATCAGCGCGACCGCCAGGCCGGTGACGAACAGCGTCGCGTACAGGCCCTTGGTCTGGCGAACGAAGTGCCAGTAGAAGGCGAGCAGGCCGGCCGGCGGCGATCCGGTCGGTACCGCGGTCGGGCGCACGCGGGTGAAGGAAAAGACGGACATCCGCGATTCTCGCCGAGGCGCTCTCGCCCCGCGCTCGCGAACCTGGGGGGCTAGAACGTGAAGCCGCTGGCCAGCGTCTGGCCCGACATCGGCTGCAGCAGACCGAGCAGCGGTCGCAGCGGCGCATAGCGGTTCGCGGCCCGGGTCGCGTAGCCGAAGAAGCGCGGCAGGTCCCCGGCGTAGTGCGCCTTGCCGTCGCGGTGCTTCAGGCGGCAGAAGATGCCCAGCACCTTCAGGTGGCGCTGCAGGCCCATCCACTCCAGGGCGCGCCAGAACTCGCCGAAGTCATGGCCCAGCGTCTCGCCGAGCGGGACACCGGCGCGACGCGCCTGCTCCCAGTAGCGCGCCGCCCAGTCGATCTCGCGCTCTTCGTCCCAGCTGAGGAAGGCGTCGCGCAGCATCGACGCGACGTCGTAGGTCACCGGCCCGCGCACCGCGTCCTGGAAGTCCAGGATGCCCGGGTTCGGATTCGCGACCATCAGGTTGCGCGGCATCCAGTCGCGGTGCACCGCGACGGCCGGCTGCGCCAGCGCGCTGTCGATCAGCAGCCGGCAGATCGCGTCCCAGCTCGCCCGCTCGGCCTCGGTCCAGGCGATGCCGAACTCGCGCTGCACGCACCATTCGGGGAACAGCGCGAGTTCGCGCGCGAGCAGCGCCTCGTCGTAGGGCGGCAGCGAGTCGGCCGCGACATGGCCCTGCCAGTGCACGAGCGCGCGGATCGCGTCGCGCATCAGCCGGTCGGCGCCGTCGGCATCGTCGCGCAGCGCGTCGAGGTACAGCCGGCTGCCGAGGTCGCTGAGCAGCAGGAAGCCGCGCTCGGGGTCGGCGGCCAGCACGCGCGGCGCGTTCAGCCCGGCGGCCTCGATCAGCCCGGCGACGTGCACGAAGGGCCGCACGTCCTCCTGCGGCGGCGGCGCGTCCATCACGATGCACGGGCCGCGGTCGGCGTCGATCCGGAAATAGCGACGGAAGCTCGCGTCGGCCGAGGCCGGGCGCAGCGTCTCGGCGCGCAGGCCATGGCCGGGGGCCAGCGCCTGCAGCCACTGTTCGAAGGCGGCCTGTCGCTCGGCGCTGGGCCAGGTGATCGAGGGGGGCATGGATAATGAATTCTACGAAGCCGCTGCGCACGCCACCGCGCCTGATCCACTTGCCTGCCCGAGCCTGCCCGCGACGCGCCCTGCTGGCCGCGGCCTGCGCGACGCTGCTGGCCGCGCCGGCAGTTCACGCGGTCGACGACGGCGGACCGGCCGAGCCGATCGTGCTGCAGGCCGACCGCCTGCGCAGCATCACCGACGGCGAGACCGAGGCCAGCGGCGACGTCGAACTGCGCCAGGGCCCGACGCGCATCCGCGCCGACCGGCTGCGCTATTCGACGCGCGACGATCGCGCGCGCGTCGAAGGCTCGGTTCGCATCGAGCGCGAGGGCGCGCTCTATTTCGGGCCGGCGGCGGAGCTCACGATCGGCACGCTCGAGGGCTGGTTCCTCGAGCCGGAGTTCGAGTTCCTGCGCCTGGGCACGCGCGGCGCGGCATCGCGCATCGACTTCCAGGGTCGCTCGCGGCTGAACGCCGCCGACGCCCGCTACACGAGCTGCCCGCGCGACGGCAGCGGCGACCCGGACTGGGTGCTGCAGGCGCGCAGCGTGACGCTCGACTTCGACGCCAACGAGGGCCGCGCCGACGGCGCGGTGCTGCGTTTCCTCGGCGTACCCATCCTCGCCGCGCCGGGCCTGAGCTTCCCGGTCACCGACGCGCGCAAGTCCGGCTGGCTGCCACCGAGCCTGAACATCGACAGCAGCAGCGGCGTCGAATTCTCGATGCCCTGGTACTGGAACATCGCACCGAACCTGGACGCGACGATCGCGCCGCGCATCATGACGCGGCGCGGCATCGGCGTCGACGGCGAGTTCCGCTACCTGCAGCCGAACTACCAGGGCCGCAGCGAACTGAACTGGCTGCCGCACGACCGCGTCTACGGCGAGGCACGCTTCGCGCTGACGCTGCAGCACGAGCACGCGCTGCCGCTGGGCATCCGCGGGCGCTTCGATGCGATCCGGGTCTCGGACGACGACTGGTGGAAGGACTTCACGCGCGCGACCTCGAGCCTGACGCCACGCCTGCTGCCGCTGGTCGCGCGCGCCGAACGCGACTTCGGTTGGCGCGGTGGCGAAGGCCAGGCCTACCTGCGGATTCACCGCTGGCAGGTGCTGCAGGACATCGACGCGCCGATCGTCGAGCCCTACGCGCGCAGCCCGCAGCTCGGGGTGCGCACGCGCGGCCGGTTCGGCGAACTGGAGCTGAGCCTGGTGACCGAGCTGAACCACTTCGTGCTTGCCGAGCGCGCCGGCGGCGACCTGCGGCCCGACGGCTGGCGCTGGCACGCCAGCGGCGTCGTTGCCTGGCCCTGGCGCGCCAGCGCGGGCGGGATGGTGCCGCGCCTGACGGTGAACGCCTCGCACTGCCGATCCGTTCGGCCGCTGGCCGACGGCCGGCGCGAGGCGGCCCGTCTGCTCCCGACCCTCAGCGTCGATGCCGGACTGGCCTTCGAACGCGACACCGACGTGCTCTTCGGCCGCGCACTGCGGCAGACCCTCGAGCCGCGACTGTTCTACGTGTACACGCCGTACAAGCGCCAGGACCAGCTGCCGAACTTCGACGCCTTCGGCAAGGAGTTCAATTTCAGCTCGATCTACTCCGACAACGCGTTCTCCGGCGTCGACCGCATCTCCGACTCGCACCAGCTGACCGCCGGCGCGACGACGCGCCTGATCGATGCAGCCGACGGCGCCGAACTGCTGCGTCTGGGCGTCGCGCAGCGCTTCCTGTTCCGCGACCAGCGCGTGGCGCCGGCGCTGGACGGTTCGGTCGACGGCGCACCGCTCGAGCAGCGCTTCTCCGACGTGCTGCTGCTGGCGTCGACGACGCTGGTGCCGCAGTGGTCGCTCGACGCCGCGCTGCAGTACAGCCAGGACAACGGCCGGCTGCGCCGATCGCTGCTCGGTGCGACCTGGTCACCGGCACCGTTCCACACGCTGAACATGCGCTACCGGCTGGCGCGCGGCCTGTCCGAGCAGGTCGAGGCCGGCTGGCAGTGGCCCGTCTACCGCGGCGACGGGCAGCGCAGCGGCGGGCGCTGCCAGGGCACCCTGTACGGCGTCGGCCGCATCAACTACAGCCTGCGCGACAGCCGCATCACCGACTCGGTGCTGGGCCTGGAGTACGACGCCGGCTGCTGGATCGGCCGGATCGTCGCCGAGCGCCTGTCCACCGGCCGCACCGAGGCCACGACGCGGTTGCTGCTGCAGCTCGAACTGGTCGGGCTGTCCCGCCTGGGCTCGAACCCGCTGCAGGTCTTGAAGGACAATATCCCCGGTTACCGCCTGCTGCGCGACGACCCGTCGAGCCCCCGCTTTCCATGACCGCATCCCTTCGCTTCCTGACCGCCGGCCTGTGGCTGGCGCTGGCCTGCGCGTTCGCGCCGCCTGCCGCCGCGCAGGAGCGCGCCGCCTCGCGCGGGGGCGACTACATCGTCGCGGTCGTCAATCAGGAACTGGTCACCGCGGGCGAGCTGGAGCGGCGCATCGACGCGCTGCGTTCGGCCGCCTCCCGCTCGCTGCAGACACGCCCCAGCGAGGCCGAGCTGCGTGAGAAGGCGCTGGACGACCTGATCCAGGAACGCGTCGTGATCACCCATGCGCGCGACGCCGGCTGGCGCGTCGACGACGCCGACCTCGACCGCGCGGTGCAGAGCGTGGCCGCGCAGAACCGGCTCACCGTGCCGCAACTCGTCGAGCGGCTGCGCCAGGAGGGGCTCGACCTGACGCGCTTTCGCGCCCAGCTGCGCGACCAGATCATGGTCGAGCGCACGCGCGAGCGCGAAGTCGCGGCGCGCATCCTGATCAGCGACGCCGAGATCGACAGCGAGATCGCCGCCCGTCGCGCCGCCGCACGCCTCGACGCCGAGATCAACCTGGCGCAGGTGCTGGTCGGCGTGCCCGAGGGCGCCGATGCGGCCACCGTCGCCGATCGGCGCGCCCGTGCCGAGGCGGCGCTGGCGCGCATCCGCGGCGGCGAGCCCTTCGAGCAGGTCGCACGCGAGCTGTCCGAGGACAGCAACCGGGAGCGCGGCGGCGAGATCGGGCCGCGTCCGGCCTCGCGCCTGCCCGACCTGTTCGTGCAGGCGGTGCGCGGCCTGGCGGTCGGCGAGGTCACGCCGTCGCCGATCCGCAGCGGTGCCGGATTCCACCTGCTGAAGGTCCTGTCGCGCGAGAGTGCGGAGGAGCCGCGCGTGACCGAGACGCGCGCCCGCCACATCCTGCTGCGCACCTCGGACCAGGCCCCGCCGCAGGCCGCCGCGCGCCGGCTGCTCGAACTGCGCGAGCAGATCGAGTCGGGCGCGCGCCGCTTCGAGGATGTCGCGCGCGAGGTCTCCGAGGACGGCAGCGCCGCCGAGGGCGGCGACCTCGGCTGGTTCCGTCCCGGCGTGATGGTGCCGGAATTCGAGGGGCCGATGAACGAGCTGCCGGTCGGCGGGCTGTCGCAGCCGGTGGTCTCGCGCTTCGGCGTGCACCTGATCCAGGTGATCGACCGTCGGACCGTCGCGATCGACGCGAAGGCGCTGCGCGAGCAGGTGCGCAACGAGTTGCGCGAGCGCAAGTTCCAGCAGGCCTACGAGGACTGGCTGCGCGAACTCCGCGCCCGCGCCTACGTCGAGCTGAGGGAACCGGCGCCGCGGTGAGCCGCCGGTGAAGCACCAGCCGCGCAAGCGCTTCGGCCAGCACTTCCTGACCGACACCGCGGTCCTGCACGCCATCGTCGACGCGATCGATCCGAGGCCCGGCGACGCCCTGGTCGAGATCGGACCCGGCCTGGGCGCGCTGACCGCGCCGCTGCACGAACGCTGCCCGGTACTGACCGTGATCGAGCTCGACCGCGATCTCGCGCGGCGGCTGCGCCAGCGCCCCGGGCTGACGGTGATCGAGGCCGACGTGCTGACGGTGGACTTCGCCGCCGTGCACGCCGACGCAGGACGCGCGCTGCGCATCGTCGGCAACCTGCCCTACAACATCTCCACGCCGATCCTCTTTCACCTGCTCGACCATGCCGGCCTGGTGCAGGACCAGCACTTCATGCTGCAGAAGGAAGTCGTCGAGCGCATGGTCGCGCGCCCCGGCCACAAGGCCTACGGGCGGCTGTCGGTGATGCTGCAGTGGCGCTACCACATGGAGGCCGTGCTCGACGTGCCGCCCGAGGCCTTCGACCCGCCGCCGCGGGTCGACTCGGCGGTCGTGCGCATGCTGCCGTGGCCGCAGCCCGACGCGGCCGACCCGGCGCTGCTGTCGGAAATCGTCGCGGTGGCCTTCTCGCAGCGCCGCAAGCTGCTGCGGCACACGCTGGGCGCCTGGCTGGAGGCGCGCGGCGTCGCCGGCGAGTTCGAGCTGCGCCGGCGCGCCGAGGAGGTGCCGGTCGCCGAGTTCGTCGCGCTCGCGCAGCGCGTGTCGGGGCGCTGACGGCGGGCCGGAAACGACACGGGCCGTCCGAAGACGGCCCGTGTCCGCGCGCCAGCGGCGGCTCAGCTCATGCGGCAGTCAGCCACGCGGCCGTGTCGAAGGCACTGCTCATCATCGGCATGTTCATGCCGAAGTTGGGATTCACGCCGTTCTTGGACGCGGCCACCTTGGCCGGCGCCTTGGCGACGATCGCCTGGGTCATCTCCGCCCGCTCCCATGACCCGATTTCCTGGGAGCGGGCTACCGAAAAGAATAGAAACACCTGAACGGTATTCGTCGTTCTCCCCAGTAGTCGGCAGCGTCGCGGAAGACGTCGATCAACTGCTCGCGCGCCTCGCGGTCGAAGCGCGGGTTGTCCGGGATGTGCTCGAGCACGACGACGAAGCCCGGCTGCTGGCCGGCCTTGTGCACGAGGTCGGTCATGCAGTCGTACAGCGCGTCGAGGTTCTTGCCGAAGTGCGGCGGGAACAGGAACGCGCCGGCGATGCCCTCGAGCACATCCTGCTTGGTCTGCGCCGACGACAGGTCGGCGTACAGGAAGTGCTGCTGCGCATCCGCGGCGGCCTGTTGCAAGTCGTCCACTCGGTAGGCGCGGATCGCCTGCACGATGTTGGGACGGACGGTCTGCAAGAGCATGGTCTCGTGCCTCCTGGATCAATGAAACGATGGATCTCGGTTGCGCCGTCGATCAATGCACGATGCGCTGGAAGCTCGTGTAGTGATCGCCGGTGTAGTAGCAGGCTTCCGGTGTCACGGGACGCGGCCCGCCGCAGACGATGCGACGCGCGCCGCGGTCTCGCGACCCCGGGGTCTTCACGGTGTACTCCCGGTAGTACCCGCGCGGGTGCGCCGGCAGCCGCCGCTCACGGTTCTGGAACACGCTGCCATCCTTCCGGTACGGGAAGGGGCCGCCGGCCAGGATGAGCCGATGGGTCTGCTGCGCCTGCGGCGGCAAGGTGGCCAGCGCCACCACCGCCATGCCGGGCGGGACTTCGGGGGAGGCGTCTCTCGCCAGTGCCGGCGACTGGCCGGCCAACCATCCGCCGCCGGCCAATATAAAAGCGAGCGCCAACTTGTTGAACGCCCGCCCGATTCCGATCCGATCGGAGAGAGACACGGGATTACCCTGAAAAACCAAGGCGGGATGCTACCCGAATCCCCCTAGAAGCTCAAGCGGCCCGCCTCAAAATGGGGCAATCCCTCGGTGTGTATGCGTGCGCTCACATTCGGAAACGGATTGCGGCTACCGGCCCGCACTGGCATCCGCCACCGCCAGCGCGGTCATGTTGACGATCCGGCGGACCGTCGTCGACGGGGTCAGGATGTGCGCCGGCTTGGCGGCGCCGAGCAGCACCGGGCCGACCGCGATGCCGCCGCCGGCCGCCATCTTCAGCAGGTTGTACGAGATGTTGGCGGCGTCGATGTTCGGCAGCACCAGCAGGTTGGCCTCGCCACGCAGGCTGCTGCGCGGCATCAGATCTCGCCGCATCACCGTGTCGAGGGCGACGTCGCCGTGCATCTCGCCGTCGACCTCCAGCCAGGGCGCGGCGGCCTGGATCAGCGGCAGCGCCGTGCGCATCTTCAGCGCCGACGGCTGATTGCTGCTGCCGAAGTTGGAGTGCGACAGCAGCGCCGCGCGCGGCTCGATGCCGAAGCGCTTCATCTCCTCGGCGGCGAGCACCGTGATCTCGGCGATCTGCTCGGCGCTCGGGTCGTAGTTGACGTGGGTGTCGACCAGGAAGACCTGGCGCCCGGGCAGCAGCAGGCCGTTCATGCAGGCGTAGCTGTGCACGCCGGATCGCAGGCCGATCACCTGGTCGATGTGCGCGAGGTGCTGCGCGGTCGTGCCCCAGGTGCCGCAGATCATGCCGTCGACCTCGCCCTTGTGCAGCAGCATCGAGGCGATCAGCGTCAGGCGCCGGCGCATCTCGATCTTCGCCAGCTGCACCGTCACGCCCTTGCGCTCGGTGAGCTGGTGGTAGGTCTGCCAGTAGTCGCGGTAGCGCGGGTCGTCGTCGACGTTGACCACCTCGTAGTCGCGCCCGCGCTGCAGGCGCAGCCCGAGCTTGGCGATGCGCGACTCGATGACCGCCGTTCGGCCGACCAGCCAGGGCCGCGCCAGCCCCTCGTCGACGACCACCTGCACCGCGCGCAGCACGCGCCGGTCCTCGCCCTCGGCATAGGCGACGTTGCGGCGCTGCGCCGCCTTGGCCATCGCGAAGATCGGCTTCATCGTCGTGCCCGAGGCGTAGACGAAGTTCTGCAGCTTCTGGCGGTAGGCCTCGAGGTCCTCGATCGGCTTGAGCGCGACGCCGGACTCGGCCGCGGCACGCGCCACCGCGGGCGCGATCTTCATCATCAGCCGCGGGTCGAAGGGCTTCGGGATCAGGTACTCGGGGCCGAACTCCAGCGTCACGCCCGCGTAGGCGTTGGCGACCACGTCGCTCTGCTCGGCCTGCGCGAGCTCGGCGATCGCGTGCACCGCGGCGATCTCCATCGCGTCGGTCACCGTCGTCGCGCGGCAATCCAGCGCACCGCGGAAGATGTACGGGAAGCACAGGACGTTGTTGACCTGGTTCGGGTAGTCGGTGCGGCCGGTGGCCATGATGGCGTCGGGCCGCACCGCCTTGGCGTCCTCGGGCGTGATCTCGGGGTTCGGGTTGGCCAGCGCGAAGATGATCGGCCGGTCGGCCATCCGGCCCACCATCTCCGGCTTGAGCACGCCGCCGGCGGACAGGCCGAGGAACACGTCGGCGCCGTCGATCACCTCGGCCAGCGTGCGCGCGTCGGTCTTCTGCGCGAACGCCGCCTTGTCGTCGTCCATCAGCTCGGTGCGGCCCTCGTAGACCACGCCGGCGAGGTCGGTGACCCAGACGTTCTCGCGCCGGATGCCCAGCTTGAGGGCCAGACTCAGACAGGCCAGCGCCGCCGCGCCGGCGCCCGAGGCCACCAGCTTGACCTGGTCGATCGGCTTGCCGGCGACCTTCAGCGCGTTCATCAGCGCCGCACCGACGACGATGGCGGTGCCGTGCTGGTCGTCGTGGAAGACCGGGACCTTCATGCGCTCGCGCAGCTTGCGCTCGACGTAGAAGCAGTCCGGCGCCTTGATGTCCTCGAGGTTGATGCCGCCGAAGGTGGGCTCGAGCGCGGCGATCACGTCGACCAGCTTGTCGAGGTCGCGCTCGGCGAGCTCGATGTCGAACACGTCGATGCCGGCGAACTTCTTGAACAGCACGCCCTTGCCTTCCATCACCGGCTTGGCGGCGAGCGGCCCGATGTCGCCCAAACCCAGCACCGCGGTGCCGTTGGTGACCACCGCGACGAGGTTGCCGCGCGCGGTGTAGCGGAAGGCGTTCGCCGGGTCGGCGACGATCTCCTCGCAGGCCGCGGCGACGCCGGGCGAGTAGGCCAAGGCGAGGTCGTGCTGGTTGATCAGCTGCTTGGTGGCCTGGATCGCGACCTTGCCGGGCAGCGGGAACTCGTGGTACTCGAGCGCGGCACGTCGCAGTTCCGCGCGCTTCTGTTCCGTGGTCGGCATCGGGAGGGTCTCCAGGACTTCGGGAGCGACGGGCTCGCCGCGGGGCGCCCAGTGTGGGTGATCGGCCGCCAGTGTCGCATGCGCGGAACTGCGTACCGCGCGGCCCGGGGCGCAAGCCATACTGGAGCCCGCCCCCCGATGAACGCCCTGTCCCCGGTCGCCCCGCGACGCTGGCGCCGACCCCAGCGCGCGCTGCTGTGGGTGGCGCTGTTGCTGCTGCTGGTGGTGGCGCAAACGCTGCTGGTGGCACTGACGCTGAACTACGAGTCCTCGCGCGTTCAGGAAGAAACCGAGTCGGTGGCGATCGAGGTCGCGGCCGAGCTGCGTCGCGACCTGCTCGTCGCGCGGCAGCGGCTGCAGGCGATCGGTGCCGTCGCCGGTGACCGCGAGCGCTTCCTGCGCGCCGCCGCCGAGGAACTGCGCGGCCACCGCGAGCTGGCCCGGCTGGAGCTGCGCGCCCCGATGCTCGCCATCGTGCTCGAGGCCGACTCGCCGTTCGGCACGCCGATCTTCACCCAGCTGTCGCGCCCGCAGCTCGACGGCGAGACCGAGTCGGTCTGCGGTGCCGCGCGGCGCACGCTGACGCCGGCCTTCTCGCGCAGCTATTTCGTGCCGACCGCCGACGGCCTGGGCGTCGAGGTGTTCGACGTCTGCGTGCCCCTGTCGAGTGCCGGCGCGCCGGCCGGCTACGTCGTCGGCACCTTGCGTCTGGCCGCGCTGCTCGACCGTGCGATGACGCCGGCGCAGGCGCGCCGCTTCGAGTTCAGCTTCGTCGAGGGCGACGGCACCCGGCTGGCCCGCGCCGGCCTGCCGCGCGGCGCCGGCGTGTTCCGCGCTGAGCGGCTGGTCGACCTGCCCGGCGTTTCGATGCAACTGCGCGTGGACAGCGCCGCCGGCGCGCCGCGCCTGATCCCCAACCTCGCGACGGCGCTGGTGCTGGGCCTGTCCTTCGCCCTCTTCGCGCTGGTCTTCCTGCTCGCCCGGGACGTGCGGCGGCGCGCCGGGGCCGAGCGCGCCTTGGCCGAGGCGCTGACCTTCCGCAAGGCGATGGAGGACTCGCTGGTGACCGGGCTGCGCGCGCGCGACCTCGACGGCGCCATCACCTACGTCAACCCGGCCTTCTGCGCGATGGTCGGCTTCAGCGCCGAGCAGCTGCTGACCGCGACCTCGCCGCCGTACTGGCCGCCCGAGCATCGTGCCGACTACCAGCGCCGCCAGGACGCGCGGCGCGCCGCCGGCGCCGACGCCGACCTCGACGAGACGCGCGAGGGCTTCGAGACGGTGTTCATGCGCAGCAACGGCGAGCGCTTCCCGGTGATGATCTACGAAGCGCCGCTGCGCGACGGCGACGGCCACCAGACCGGCTGGATGAGCGCGGTGCTCGACGTCAGCGAGCAGCGCCGGATGGAGGAGGTCTCGCGCCAGCAGCACGAGCGGCTGCAGGCCAGCGCGCGGCTGGCCACCGTCGGCGAAATGGCCTCGCTGATGAGCCACGAGCTGAACCAGCCGCTGGCGGCGATCGCCAGCTACGCCAGCGGCTCGCTGAACCTGCTCGAAGGCGCGCCGGCCGGCGACTCCGCCGACATGCTGCGCCAGGGCCTGACGCGCATCAGCGAGCAGGCCGAGCGCGCCGGCCGCATCATCAAGAGCGTGCACGACTTCGTGCGCCGCCGCGAGCAGCTGCACGAGACCATCGCCGTCGACCGGCTGATCGACGCGGTGCTGCCGCTGATCCGCCTGCAGGCGCGCAAGAGCGGGGCGCGCGTCGAGGTCGACTTGCCCGACAAGGCCCCGCGCGTCGTCTGCGACCGCACGATGGTCGAACAGGTGCTGCTCAACCTCGCGCGCAACGGCCTGCAGGCGATGGAGGCCGACACGCCGCAGTCCGAGCGCGAACTGCTGCTGCGCGCCCGCCAGACCCACGAGCGCTGGGTGACCTTCACGATCATCGACACCGGGCCCGGCATCCCGGCCGACGTCGCCGCGCGGCTGTTCACGCCCTTCTTCACGACGCGGCGCGAGGGCATGGGCCTGGGCCTGAGCCTGTGCCGCACCGTCGTCGAGCAGCATGGCGGCGCGCTCGACTTCGACCCCGCCCCGGGTCGATCCGATGGCCGCGGCACCGCGTTCCGGTTTACGCTGCCTGCGGCGCCGAACGCGCGGCCGACCGAGAAGCCATGAACGACCACGCCCTGGGCATCCCCACCGTCTACCTCGTCGACGACGAGGCGGTGGTGCGCGACGCGCTGGCCTGGCTGCTGCGCTCGCGCCGGCTGCTGTCCGAGGGCTTCGCCAGCGCCGAGGCCTTCGAGGCCGCGCTGGACGCGCTCACCGCCGCCGGCCGGCCGGCCTGGCCGTCGGCGCCGGTGTGCCTGGTGCTCGACGTGCGCATGCCCGGCACCAGCGGCCTCGTCCTGTTCGAGCGCTTGGCCGAACGCGGCCTGACCGCCGCGATGCCGGTGATCTTCCTGACCGGCCACGGCGACGTGCCGACCGCCGTCGCGGCGGTCAAGCGCGGCGCCTTCGACTTCGTCGAGAAGCCCTTCTCCAACAACGCCCTGGTCGACCGGGTCGAGCAGGCCTTGGCGGCCAGCGCCGCGGTGATCGGTGCGCGGCAGGGCCGCGCGCGGGTCGCAGCGCTGCTGGCCGAACTGACCGACCGCGAGCGCGACGTGATGCAGCTCGTCATCGACGGCCGGCCGAACAAGCTGATCGCGGACCAACTCGGCATCAGCGTGCGCACCGTCGAGGTCCACCGCGCGCGGGTGTTCGACAAGATGAACGTGAAGTCGGCCGTGGAGCTGGCGAACCTGGTGCGCGAGCAGGGCGGCGCTTAGCCGGCGATCGCCGGCACGATCGCCGCCACCAGGCGCAGCGCCTGTGCCCGTGCCGCCTCGGCGCGCGCCAGCGTGTGCGCGTGGCTCAGCCGCTCGTCGCTCAGCCCGCAGGCCATGTTGGTGATCATCGACAGCGCCGCCACGCGCAAGCCGGCATGGCGCGCGAGGATCGTTTCCGGCACCGTGCTCATGCCGACCGCATGCGCGCCCAGGCGCTGCAGCATGCGGATCTCGGCCGGCGTCTCGAACTGCGGCCCGAGCACCCAGGCGTAGACACCTTCGTGCAGGTCCTGGCCGGTGGCGGCGGCGCGGATCGCCTGGCGCAGCCGGGCGTCGTAGGCGTCGGCCATGTCGACGAAACGGTCGGGGCCGGTCAGGCCGACCAGCGGCGAGGCCTGCACCAGGTTCAGGTGGTCCTCGACCAGCATCAGCGCACCGGGTGGCATCGAGGGGTCGAGGCTGCCGGCGGCATTGGTCTGCAGCAGCGTCGTCACGCCGGCGGCGGCGAGCGTGCGGATCGCGCCGGCCATCGGATCGCAGCGGCCGTGCTCGTAGGCGTGCACGCGCCCCGACAGCAGCAGCAGCTCGTGCCCGGCGAGCCGACCCAGGCGCACCCGCCCGGCGTGCCCCGGCACGGCGGGTGCCGCGAAGGCCGGCAGTTCGGCATAGGCCAGGTCGCGCGGCGACTCGACCGCGTCGGCCACCGCCTGCCAGCCGGTGCCCAGCAGCAGCGCGAGCGCCGGCACTCGGCCGCCGGCCAACCGGCGCAGGCGCTCGGCGCTCGCGGCGATCGCGGCGGAGTCGGGGTCGAAGTGGGGACCGAGGTGGGGGCATTCGTGAGCCATGTCCGCATTGTTTCGCATCGTCACCAGGCTCCCGCGCTATCCTGTTCCACCTTCGATCGACAAGCCCATGGCCCAAGCGCCCGCCCCGCGCCATATCCGCCTGACCTCGCATCCCGGCCAGGGCAATGCCGGCGCGCCGCCGATCCAATGGGGCGCGGCGGACCCGGCTGCCCGCGGGCCGCTGGTGGGCACCACGACCCACCGCAGCCACCGCAACGTGATCGGCACCCACAGCGGCAGCTACGGCGTCTACCGGGCACTGGCCGTGGCCGCCGGCAACCTGCCGCGCGGGCACCGCGCCGACCTGACCGACACCGCGCCGACCGACCCGATCGGCCCGCATCCGGCCTGGCGCGAGCCCGACCGCATCGTCTCGATCGACCCCTGGGGCGCCAGCGTGCAGGAAGTGTTCGCGGCGCAGATCGGCGCCGGCCTGGACATCCGCCCGACGATCGCCGTCACCAAGGCGCACGTGCACCTGCCCGAGATCAAGCAGGCGATCGCCTTCCAGCGCCTGAAGGTCGATGGCCGCGTGCTGCTGGAGGACGCGTCGGCCGCGGTGACGAAGATCGCGGTCGAGCCGGTGTGGTGGCTGCCGGGCGTGGCGAAGCGATTCAACGTCGCGGAAGCCGATCTGCGCCGCGCGCTGTTCGAGGAGACCGGCGGCATGTACCCGGAGCTCGTCACGCGCAGCGACCTGGAAGTCTTCCTGCCGCCGATCGGCGGTCAGACCCTGTACGTGTTCGGACGGGTCGCCGACCTCGCCGACCCGTCGGTCACGCTGACGGCGCGTGTGCACGACGAATGCAACGGCTCGGACGTGTTCGGTTCGGACATCTGCACCTGCCGGCCCTACCTGACGCACGCGATCGAGGAGTGCATCCAGGGCGCGCAGCAGGGCGGCGTGGGCCTGATCGCCTACAGCCGCAAGGAGGGCCGCGCGCTCGGCGAGGTGACCAAGTTCCTCGTCTACAACGCGCGCAAGCGGCAGGAAGGCGGCGACCGCGCCGACCGCTACTTCCTGCGCACCGAATGCGTCGCCGGCGTGCAGGACATGCGCTTCCAGGAGCTGATGCCCGACGTGCTGCACTGGCTGGGCATCACGAGGATCCACCGCCTGGTCAGCATGAGCAACGACAAGTACGACGCCATCACTGGCAGCGGTATTGCGGTGGGCGAACGCATCAAGATCCCGGACGCACTGGTGCCGGCCGACGCGCGCGTCGAGATCGAGGCCAAGATCGCGGCCGGCTATTTCTCCGACCGTGGCACGCCGAGTGCGGCCGAACTGGCGAGCGTGAAGGGGCGCAGCCTTGATTGAGCATTCGACCTTTGCCGGCGGCACGCCGGACCGCGAGGCGCTGCAGGAGGCGATCCGCCACCTGCGGCTGCCCAGCACCATCCGTCAACGCTGCGCGAACATCACCGCGATGGTCGCCGCCGGCGAGTCGGCGCACTTCACGATCGACCGCAGCAAGCTCGGCGAGGTGGCCCGCCGCGTCGCGCGGCTGACGCGCGAGCGCTATCCCGGCGCGGTCGTGCCGCTGCACAGCCGCTGGCGGCATTTCGGCGCCGGCGGCATCGACCGCGCGGCGCAACTCGATGCGCGGATGGCCGGCGCCGACAAGGCCGAGATGGCGCGCACGCGCATCGACCTGGTCGTGATCAGCGTGCTGCTCGACCCCGGCGCCGGGCCCGAACGGGGCTATGGCGAAGGCGGCGGCGGCCGGCGCCACGTGCGCTCCGAGGGCTTGGCCGTGGCCACCTTCAACGGCTTCATGGCCGGCCACTTCTCGTCCGACCTGCGCGCGCCGCTGCGCGTCGACGCCAAGGCGCTGGAGACGATGGACGCGCAGCGCCTGGGCGCGGTGTTCCAGGTCCGCGATAGCAATCCGCTGGTCGGCCTCGAGGGCCGTGTCGCGCTGATGCGGCGACTCGGCGCCGCGCTGCGCGAGCGCGCCGACGTGTTCCCCGCGCCGGGCCGCCCGGGCCAGCTCTTCGACGTGCTCAGCCATGCCGCGGTTCGCGCCGCCGCCGCGACGCCGGCCGAGCAGCGCACCCAGCGCCTGCCGGTCGCGCGCATCGCCGCACCACACATCCTGCGTGCCGTGCTCAAGGCGTTCGGCGGCATCTGGCCGAGCGGCCAGATGTTGGCCGGCAAGCCGGTCGGCGACGTCTGGTTCCACCCCGCCGCTGGCGGCACCGGAATCGATGCCAACCGGGTGCCTTTTCACAAGCTCAGCCAGTGGCTCGTCTATTCGATGGTCGAACCGCTGCAGTGGGCCGGTCTGACGGTGGACCGGCTTGACGAACTCACCGCCCTGCCCGAGTACCGCAACGGCGGCCTGCTGATCGATGCAGGCGTGATCGTGCCGCGCAAGCCGGACTACGCGTCGCAGGTCTACACGCCGGCCGACCGCTGGGTGGTCGAGTGGCGGGCATTGACCGTGACCCTGATCGACGACGTCGCCCGGCTGGTGCGCACCGAGTTGAACGAGCCGCGGCTGCCGCTGGCGGCGGTGCTCGAAGGCGGCACCTGGGCTGCCGGCCGCGAGATCGCCGCCGAAGTCCGCCCCGGCGGCCCGCCGCCGGTGCGGGTGGCGAGCGACGGTACGCTGTTCTAGCCCTCAGCGCGTGGCCGCACGCCGACGCACGGCGCCCAGGCCGGCGAGCGCCAGGCCGAACAGCGCGAGCGTGCCGGGCTCGGGCACGGGTGTGCCGATCGGCCTGAAATCGTCCTCGAGCCGCCATGACAGCACGTCGTGGTTGGCGAAAGCCGAGCCGGTGCCCGAGGTGAAGCCGACGTAGGCGTTCGTCGAGCCGAGGATGGCCGCCAGGTCCAGGGTGTACGACAGCATCGCGGCGCCCGGGCGCGCGGCGCCCTGGGTCAAGCGGACTTCGAGCAGGTTGGTGGCGCCGTTGTAGTCGACCCAGGCGTTCCAGACGCCGCCGTTGTTCATGTCGGCTTCCGTCACTTCGGCGCGGACGACCGAATTGACGTCGCCGTTGGTGTCGATGCCGACGTGGTTGCTGCTTCCACCGTCGATGCCGCCGTTGTTCCAGGTGTCGAACTCGATGCCCACGCTGTTGGGCAGTCCGGCGTAGCCGATGCCCCCGCCCGCGCCGCCTGCGGTGTTCGACACCGTCTGCACGGCAAACACGAGGCCGTCCGCGCCGCAGGTCGTGAGGCTGTCACAGGAGCCGCCCGCGTCCGTGAACCTGAACTGGAAGTAGGTGCTGAACGAGGCACTCGACGCCAACGAGACGGTCGAGGAGGAGAACACGCTGCCCGCCTGTCCGAAGGTGGCGGGCGTCACCCGCAAGACCGATCCGGCCTGCGCCGCGTTGCCGTTGAGCTGAAGCCCGGCGATGCTGCTGAAGTCGGGGTAGTTGATGACCAGGGCCGCGGAAGCACCTCCGGCAGCCAGGAGGAGGCCCGAGAAGGTCGCGGCGAGTGCGTGGCGTTTCATGTCCTGTTGCTCCTGATCGGTTGGGCAGCGGATGTCGGCGGCGCGATTAGCAAGTGCCGCGCCAAGGCAGGTCCCTCATAGGGCGCGGAGGGTGGCACGCCCATGGCAGTCGCTCGCCATGTCAATTTCGCCGACACCCCCGGGGCATCGAACCTGCTGTGGCAGCATGAAGGCCGGCAAGTCGATCGGCGCCCGCCCATGACCCAAGTTCACCTCGTCTCGCACCCGCTGGTCCAGCACAAGCTCACCCTGATGCGCGAGCGCGACCGCAGCACCAACAGCTTCCGCCGGCTGATGCACGAGATCAGCATGCTGATGGCCTACGAGGTGACGCGCGACATGCCGACCTCGACGATGCGCATCGAGACCCCGCTGGAGTCGATGGATGCCCCGGTGATCGACGGCAAGAAGACCGTCTTCGTCGCGATCATGCGTGCCGGCAGCGGCTTTCTCGACGGCATGCTCGAGGTCGTGCCGGGCGCGCGCGTCGGCCACATCGGCCTGTACCGCGACCCGAAGACGCTGGGCGCGGTCGAGTACTACTTCAAGATGCCGACCGACATGCCCGAACGCGACGCGATCGTGCTCGATCCGATGCTCGCGACCGGCAACTCGGCGGTGGCGGCGGTCGAGCGGCTGAAGGAGACCCAACCGCGGTCGATCCGCTTCGTCTGCCTGCTCGCCTCGCCCGAGGGGCTCGCGAACTTCCACGCCCACCACCCCGAGGTGCCGGTCACCACCGCGGCGATCGACCGCGGCCTGAACGAGCACGGCTACATCGTGCCCGGCCTGGGCGACGCCGGCGACCGGCTCTTCGGCACGAAGTGAGGCCCGCATGCTGATCCGCCAGGCCACCCTGCCCGACGGCCGCCGCGGGATCGATCTGCTCGTGCGGGACGGTCGCATCGCCGACGTCGGCCCCGCCTTGACGGCGCCCGAAGGCACCGAGGTGATCGACGCCGACGGCTGGCTGCTGAGCCCACCCTTCGTCGACGCCCACTTCCACCTCGACGCGACGCTGTCGCACGGGCTGCCGCGGGTCAATGCCAGCGGCACGCTCCTGGAAGGCATCCGGCTCTGGGGCGAGCTCAAGCCGCAGCTGACGCAGGAGGCGATCGTCGAACGCGCGCTCGCCTACTGCGACTGGGCGGTGGCCCGCGGGCTGCTCGCGATCCGCTCGCACGTGGACGTCTGCGACCCGCGGCTGCTCGCGGTCGAGGCGCTGCTGGACGTGCGCGAACGGGTGAAGCCCTACCTCGACCTGCAGCTGGTCGCCTTCCCGCAGGACGGCCTGCTGCGCTCGCCCGGCGCGCTGGACAACCTGAAGCGCGCGCTCGACCTCGGCGTCGACGTGGTCGGCGGCATCCCGCACTTCGAGCGCACTGCTGAACAAGGCGCCGAGAGCGTTCGCCTGCTGTGCGAACTCGCCGCCGAACGCGGGTTGCCGGTCGACATGCACTGCGACGAAAGCGACGACCCGATGTCGCGACACGTCGAGACGCTGGCCGCGCAAACCGTGCGGCTGGGCCTGCACGGGCGGGTCACCGGCTCGCACCTGACCTCGATGCACTCGATGGACGACTACTACGTGTCCAAGCTGATCCCGCTGATGGCCGAGGCGCAGCTGCACGTCGTCGCCAACCCGCTGATCAACATCACCTTGCAGGGCCGGCACGACGGCTACCCGAAGCGCCGCGGCATGACCCGCGTGCCCGAATTGCTGGCCGCCGGCGTCAACGTCGCCTTCGGCCACGACTGCGTGATGGACACCTGGTACCCGCTCGGCTCGGCCGACATGCTCGAGGTCGCGTCGATGGGCCTGCACGTCGCGCAGATGACGTCGACCGCCGGCATGCGGCAGTGCTTCGACGCGGTGACGACCCACGCGGCGCGGGTGCTCGGCCTGGACGGCTACGGCCTGGCCGTCGGCGACCGCGCCGACTTCGTGCTGCTGCAGGCCCGCACGCCGCAGGAGGCGATCCGGCTGCGCGCACCACGGCTGTGCGTCGTTCGCGGAGGCCGGGTGCTGGCGCGGTCGGCGCCGGCGCGCATGACCCTGGACCTGCCGGGCCGCCCCACGAACGTGGATTTCACGCGACACCCCGGCCCGTAGAATCTGCGGCTCAGGGACGAGTGGCCGCCACAAGA
This sequence comes from uncultured Rubrivivax sp., assembly GCA_937975735.1. Lineage (GTDB taxonomy): Bacteria > Pseudomonadota > Gammaproteobacteria > Burkholderiales > Burkholderiaceae_C > Rubrivivax. Next base: position 3,547 of record CALJUI010000108.1, on the reverse strand, counting down.
TGAAACTGATCGGATCGCTGACCAGCCCTTACGTGCGCAAGGTGCGCGTCGTGATGGCCGAGAAGAAGCTCGACTTCCAGCTCCTGCTCGAGGATCCCTGGGCGTCCGACGCGGTACTGAAGTCCAACCCGCTGGGCAAGGTGCCGTGCCTGGTGATGGAAGGCGGCGAGGCGGTGTTCGATTCGCGCACGATCGTCGAGTACCTGGACACCTTGTCGCCGGTGGGCAAGCTGATCCCGGCGGCCGGCCGCGAGCGCGCCGAGGTGCGCAGCTGGGAGGCCCTCGGCGACGGGCTGCTCGACGCGAGCATCCTCGCCCGGCTGGAGGCGACCTGGCCGGGACGCGCGCCCGATCAGCGCAGCCAGGCCTGGATCGACCGGCAGATGAGCCGCGTGCACGCGGCGCTGAAGGCGATGTCGCAGGGCCTGGGCGAGAAGCCCTGGTGCTTCGGCAACTCGTTCACGCTGGCCGACATCGCGACCGGCTGCGCGCTCGGCTACCTCGACTTCCGCTTCCCGCAGATCGACTGGCGCAGCGAGTACCCCAACCTGCAGCGCCTGCACGACAAGCTGGCGCAGCGCCAGAGCTTCATGGATTCTGCGCCGCCGGCAGCGGCGACGACGGCGACAGCGTCGCCAGCGGCCCGCTAGCGTCGAAGCTGTCGGCCGCGGCGAGCGGCCAGTACAGCCGGTAGACGTTGTGCGGCCAGTCGGCGCGGCCCTCGATTGCCGCCAGCAAGGCGCCGGGCTGGACGAAGGCCAGCAGGCTGGCCAGCAGGCGCACGTCGCTCTTCGACACGCGCCGCACGATGTGCGTCGCGCGGAACTGGTTCGGGTGGCGCAGGCCGGCGGCCTGGGTGAGCTCCTTCAGGGCCTCCAGCGTGTGCTCGTGGAAGCGGTAGACGCGCTCCAGTTTGTCCGGCACGAAGAGTGCGCGCTGGCGCGCCGGGTCCTGCGTCGTCACGCCGGTCGGGCAGTGGCCGGTGTGGCAGGTCTGGGCCTGCAGGCAGCCCAGCGCGAACATGAAGCCGCGCGCCGAGTTGCACCAATCGGCGCCGAGCGCCATCGCCCGCGCGATGTCGAAGGCGCCGATCACCTTGCCGGCGCAGCCGATGCGGATGCGGTCGCGCAGGTTCAGCCCGACCAGGGTGTTGTGCACCAGCAGCAGGCCCTCCTGCAGCGGCGCCCCGACGTGGTCGGTGAACTCCAGCGGCGCGGCGCCGGTGCCGCCCTCGGCGCCGTCGACGACGATGAAGTCGGGCGCGATGCCGGTGGCCAGCATCGCCTTGCAGATGCCGAACCACTCCCAGGGGTGGCCGATGCACAGCTTGAAGCCGGTCGGCTTGCCGCCGGAGAGCTGGCGCAGCCGCTCGACGAACTGCAGCAGCTCGGTCGGCGTCGAGAACGCGGTGTGCGCCGCCGGGCTGACGCAGTCGACGCCGACCGGCACGCCGCGCGCGGCGGCGATCTCGGGGGTGACCTTCGGGCCCGGCAGCACGCCGCCGTGGCCCGGTTTCGCGCCCTGGCTGAGCTTGATCTCGATCATCTTGACCTGCGGATCGCGCGCGTTCGCCACGAAGCGGTCGGGGTCGAAACCGCCATCGTCGTTGCGGCAGCCGAAGTAGCCCGAGCCGATCTCCCAGATCAGGTCGCCGCCGTGCACGCGGTGGTGCGCGCTGATCGAGCCCTCGCCGGTGTCGTGCGCGAAGCCGCCCTTCTTCGCGCCGCCGTTGAGCGCGAGGATGGCGTTGGCCGACAGCGAGCCGAAGCTCATCGCGGAGATGTTGAAGACGCTGGCCTGGTAGGGCTGGGTGCAGCTGGTCCCCGGCCCGGCGCCGATGACGACGCGGAAGTCGTGCGAGTCGAGCCTCGTCGGGGCCATCGAGTGGTTGATCCACTCGTAGCCGGGCACGCCGACGTCGAGCTGGGTGCCGAACGGCCGCTTGTCGGCATCGCCCTTCGCTCGCTGGTAGACCAGCGAGCGCTGCTGGCGCGAGAACGGCGCCGCTTCGTTGTCGCTCTCGATGAAGTACTGGCGGATCTCCGGCCGCACGAACTCGAGCAGGAACCGGAAGTGACCGATGACGGGGTAGTTGCGCAGCACCGAGTGGCGCTGCTGGCGGGTGTCGCGCCAGCCCAGGCCGACGAGCAGCAGGCCGAGCAGGGCCCAGCCGCCGCCACTGCCGGTGACGACCCAGGCGAAGGTGCCCAGCAGTGCCATCACGGCGCTGACCAGCCAGGCCAGGTAGCGCACGGGGAAGTGCGCGTCGATGCGGCTCAACCAGGCATGCATGCGGTCTCCCGAAGTCGGCGGCATCGTAGCCGCTGGGGGTGCCGGATCGCGGCGGATCAGGAAGGTGTTGGCCCGCCAGTTCGACCGGCCCGCCAGCGCGCCAGGTTGCGCGCCGCCTGCCGACGGACCCGGCCACGCAGCCAGGGCGTCCAGCCGAGCAGCCAGCCGGGCGCGCCGAGCGCCTGGCGCGACCAGCGCCAGAAGTCGAAGCGGTCGACGTGGCGGACGATCCGCCCCTGGTCGTCGAAGGTGAATGCGGCGTCGATCACGTTGTGCACCGGACGGCGATCCGGGCCGAACCGGTAGTGCGGCTCCCAGTGCGCGTGGCCATGGCGGTCGTCCGCCCCGATGCCGCCGACCTGCAGCCGCCAGTGATCGGTGCCGTCGGTGCGCGCCGCCTCGCACAGCATCTGCCACATCGCGCCGATCTGATCGGCGCCGCGGAGCTCGAAGGCCGGATCGCTGAAACGTGCGTCCGGCGCGTAGCAGGCCTGCATGGCGCGGCCGTCCAGCGCGGCAAAGGCGGCGTAGAAGCGCTCGATCAGCACGGCGTGTCGGTGCATGGGGGATCCTGGTGGTGGGCTCGCCCTTATACTGACATCAGCGCCGATTTGTTCCGGATTGCGGGCGCTCAACAAATGCCGCTAAAGAGGGACGCCCCCGGTGTCCGTTCTCGCAGCGGCACCGGGTTCGTCGTTTCATGGGTTCGATCGGTCTCGTCACACCGCAGAAGATGCACTTCGCCGAGCCACTGCCGCTGCGCAGCGGATCGGTGCTGGCCGACTACGAGCTCGTCTACGAGACCTACGGCACGCTGAACGGCGAGCGCAGCAACGCGGTGCTGGTGTGCCACGCGCTCAACGCGAGCCACCATGTCGCCGGCCTCGATGCCGCCGGCCAGGCCGGCTGGTGGGACAACCTCGTCGGGCCGGGCAAGCCGCTCGACACGACGCGCTTCTTCGTCATCGGCGTCAACAACCCGGGCTCGTGCTTCGGGTCGACCGGGCCGACCAGCTTGAATCCGGCCACCGGCCGACCCTGGGGCGCCGACTTCCCCGTCGTCACCGTCGAGGACTGGGTCGATGCGCAGGCGCGGCTGCTCGACCGGCTGGGCATCGAACGGCTGGCCGCGGTGATCGGCGGCAGCCTGGGTGGCATGCAGGCACTCGGCTGGGCCCTGCGCCACCCGCAGCGGCTGCGCCACTGCATCGCGGTGGCGACGGCGCCGAACCTGTCGGCGCAGAACATCGCCTTC
>CALJUI010000107.1 GCA_937975735.1 uncultured Rubrivivax sp. | reverse complement strand
CTGGGTGCCGGCGCCGACGGCGGGGCCGGTGGGGGCGCCGATGCCCGGGCCGGGCTTGATGTCGGCGTTGAGCTGCACCGCGACCGGCGCGCCGCTGAGCTGCGTGATCTGGTCCTTCATCGCCAGCAGGCCGACGCCGGAGGCGACGCGGCGCGCCGACTCGAGGTTCTCGCCGGGCGGCTTGCCCTTCTCGGGGTTGCGCGCGGCGGCGACCGAGGCCGGCTGCGGCTTCGGCTTGGCGACCGGGATCGGCGCCTCCTTCTGGGCCACCGCGGTCTGCGGCGGCGGCGCGGGCGGCTTCTGGGCCGGCTTGACCGGCAGCGGCGCGGGCGGCGGCAGCATCAGCTTGGCCACGCGTGCCGGCGCTGCCGGCGGGGCCGGCGGGGCAGGTGGGCGCACCGGGGCGAACAGCAGCACCAGGCAGAGCACGACGGTGATGCCCATCACCCACTGCTGGATGCGGCGGAAGCGGCGCTCGTCGGCGGCGCTCGCGGCCCACGGCAGCACGCCGTGGCGGAAGGACAGGGTGGTGCTCGCGCTGGCCATGCTCAGACCTCGTTGCGCACCGCGAAGGCGACGTCGACGAACTCGGCCTGCGCCGCGGTCACCATCACCTTGCGCAGCAATCGGTAGGGGATGTCCTTGTCGCCCATGATCGTCAGCGTCTTCGACACCTCGGGCTGGGCGCGGGCCGCGGTCAGTTCGGACTGCAGCGGCGCGATCAGGTCGCCGTCGGCGCCCATCACGTCGGCCACGCGCGCGACGATGCGGCCGTCGACGCGGATCTCGTCGGCGCTGATCGCGACGATGGTCGTCAGCTTGGGCGTCGTCTCGACGACCGAGGTCGGCAGCTTGACGCCCTTCTGCGCCGGCAGGCTCTCGATGCCGTTGGCGCTGGACAGCAGGAAGAACAGCAGGATCGTGAAGATGTCGATCAGCGCGACCAGGTTCATGTCCAGGCCCTGCTTGTTGCGCTCGGCGCGCTGGGCGCGCTTCTGGATCGGGCTCATGGCGTCCTCGCGCGGACCGGCGCGTCGCCGACCGCGATCTCGGGGAACATCTCGGCGCGCAGGGTGTCCCTGCCCTGGACCTGGCGGTGCTCGCGCACCGCGTCCATCACGCGCACGATCTGCTCGTAGGGGGTGTCGACCTCGGCCAGCACGCTGGCCTGGCGCTCGTCGGGGAACTTGGCCTTGACCTGCTGCAGCAGCGCCGACAGCGCCGCCACGTCGTGGCCCTTGTCGGTGTCGGGGATGCGCTGGATCAGGCCGCCGATCTTGTCGCCGACCTCGATCGCGTTCGGCCGGATCACGACCTCGAGCTGCAGCTTCTCCGCCTTCAGCACCTCCGGCCCCGGCGCCGCCGCCGCGGGCAGCGACAGCTCCATCACCGACAGCCGCGTGAACACCGCGGTCGACAGCAGGAAGGGCACCAGCACGACGATCAGGTTGATGAAGGCCGTGACCTCCAGCTCGGCCGGCTTCTTGTGCAGGCGGCGGATGCGCATGGTCAGGCCCTCCGCCGGGCCGCCCCAAGGAGGGCCTGCGCCCCCAGGGCCACGAAGGGGCCCCCGAGGGGGCCTGGGGGCAGCGAACGAATGTGAGCGTGGGGGCTCATGGTCAGCCGGCGGTGCGCTGGTTCACCGGCTCGGAGGCCAGGCGCTGAACCAGGTTCAGGAAGCTGATCTTGGCGGCTTCCAGTCCGTCGACGATCTCGGTCGTGCGGGCCTGAAGGAACGCGTGGATCAGCAGGAAGGGGATCGCGACCATCAGCGCGAAGGCGGTGTTGTTCATCGCGATCGAGATGCTCGAGGCCAGCATCTCGGCCTTGCTCGCCGGGTCGACCTGGGCCACCGCGGTGAAGCCCTTGATCAGGCCGATGATGGTGCCGAGCAGACCGACCAGCGTGATCACGTTGGCGAAGGTCGCGATGTAGTGCGTGCGCTTCTCGAGCCGCGGCACGATCTCCATCATGCCTTCCTCCATCGCCGCGTCGATGTCCTCGCGGCGGCGCGCGCTCTGCATGCGCGACAGGCCGTTGTGGACGATCTTGCCGATCGCCGCGTGCGAGGCCTGGGCGACGCCGTGCACCTCCTTGAACTTGCCGCCCTGCAGCATCGGCAGCATCTGCTCCCACAAGCGGCGGTTCTCGGCGCGGGTGCGGCGCAGGAACAGGTGGCGCTCGATGGCGATCGACAGGCCGACCGCCATGATCAGCATGCTGATGTAGATGAACATGCCGGAGTCCTGGACGAACTTCACGGCGTAATCGAACATACTCATTTCAGGCTCTCCTTGGCGACGGACGACGGGGTGACGGGGGTGTTTCGGCTCTTGAGCTGCGTGCTGTAGCCGACCTGGCGGCGGAATTCCTCGCGATCGAGCGGCGCGAGCGCCTCGTCGACCACGCTGACCGGCGGCCGCGACGACAGCTCGCCGGGCAGCGGTTTCTTCCACGGCACGATGTAGAGCACCTTGGGCAATTCGCGGTTGCCGATGATCTGGGTGCGGTCGATGTCGGCGCGGTCCTGCGCGAATGCCGGGGCGGCGATCGCGAGCAGCAGCGCGCCGGCGGCGAGCGGCTTCATGAGCTGCCCTCCTTGCGGCTGACGGTGATGGCGGGGTCCTTGCGCGTCTTCAGGTCGGCCACCCACTTCGACACGGTGGCGTCGCCCGCCGGCACCAGGGCCAGGTAGCGCAGGTAGAGCTCGAGCGCGCGGGCGCGCTCGCCGAGGTAGAGGTCGTGCAGGATCGCCTGGTTGACCAGCGCGTCGGCATGAGCCGGCTGCAGGGCCAGCGCCTGGTCGTAGGCCTCGCGGGCGGCCTTGAACTGGCCCTGCTGGCGCCGTGCGACGCCGAGCGCGGTCCAGCCGAGGGCATCGGTCGGGGTGCGCGCCTCCTGCTCCGCCAGCGATGCGGCACGGGCCCCGCGCTCGACCTTGGCGTAGCGCGCCGGCTTCAACGTGGCCAGGGCCTCGAAGCTGCGCCGGACCCAGTCGTCGTAGACGCCATCGGCGGCGCGGCGGGCGTTGGCCTCGTGCAGCTCGATCGCCTTCTCCTCGAAGGGATAGGCCTGTTCCTCGAGCATCACGTTGTACTGCTCGAGCGCGGCCTTGGTGAGCCGTCTCGGCCGCTCGGACTTCATCATCGCCTGGCCGAAGTCCTGGTACAGCGCCGCGCTCTGGAAGGCCGCGGCGGTGACCGCCTCGGCGACGCCGTAGTCAGACAGCGCCGCGCAGGCCTGCAGCGCCTCTTCGAGCCTGGCCTTCTTCAGCTTCAGGTTCTTCTGCAGCGGCTCGACCAGCCGGACCTGCCGGTAGGCGGCGAACACCGGCTCGGCCAGCGCCAGCGTGGCGCGCGCGGCCAGCGTGCGCGTGCGGTCGGTGCGTTCGGCGCCGCCGCTGCGGTCGGCCTGCTGGATGGCCTTGAGCCAGTTCAGCTCGGCCTTGCGGTCGCCGCCGTCGCGGGCGAAGTCGGCCAGGTGCTGGCGCGCGTCGATCGCCGCGGCCAGCGGCTGCGGGTACCGGGCGACGTAGCGCTCGTAGGCGCGCATCGCCTGCGGGCGCTGGCCGGCCTTGGCGTAGAGCTCGGCGACCTGCCAATGGACGTCGCGCGCGGCGGCGGGATCGGTCAGCGTCGGCGCCACGCGTTCGAGCTCGGACGCGGCCGGTCCCCACTGCTGCTGCTCCAGGTGGGCCAGCGCCAGCTTGGCCGGCACCTCGGCGGCGAGCGGGTGGTTCGGGTGGCGCTGGCGGAAGTCCTGCAGCGCGCGGGTCGCGCCGGGCCAGTCCTTCAGCGCGATCAGCGCCGCGGCGGCGTCGTACTGCGCGGGGGCGACGACGCTGGTCGCCGAGCCGAGCGCGGCGATGCGGTCGAAGTGGGCCACCGCGTCGCGCAGGTTGCCGCCGGCGCGCGCCGCCTCGCCTTGCTTGTAGATCGACGCGGCCAGGCGCTCGTCGAGTTCGCCGCGGGCCTTGTCGGCGGGCGGCGTCAATGCCAGCACCTGCTTGTAGCCGGCCTCGGCGCGCAAGTAGTCGCCGCGCTCGAAGCTGCCGTGCGCGACCACGGTCCAGGCGATGCGCCGCTGCGGATCGGCGGCCGGCGGCTGCAATGCCAGCACCTGGTCGGCGACGGCCATCGCGGCCTCGGTGTCCTTCAGGGCGAACAGCTTCTCGGCGGCGTTGGTCAGCACCGGGCCGGTGCGCGGATCGGCCGGGAAGGCCTTGGCGAAACGCAGCGCGCGCGCCGCGCCCTGGCGCTGCAGCGGCGCCTTGTCGGCCGCGGCGTCCTCGAGCCTGGCCTGGGCCAGCAGCACCGAGTAGCCGGCGTCGGCGCTGCGCGCGTGCACGGGATAGTCGTAGGCGACCTGCTCGTACTCGGTCGCCGCGTCGGCGTACTGCGCGTTCTCGAACAGCAGTTCGGCGAGCAGGAAGCGGCTCTGCGCCGCCTCGGGCTCCTTCGGGAACGAGACCAGCCAGGCGCGGTACCAGCGCACCGCCTCGGTCACGTCATCGGTACTGCGGCTCTTCTGCGCCAGCGCGTGGTGGTGGCGGGCCAGCTCGGCCAGGTGGGTCTTGACGAAGGGCTGGGCGGCCTGCCAGACGTCCGGGTGGGCGCGACGGAACTCGCTGTCCAGGCCGTAGCGGGCGACGTAGTCCTTCTTCGACTGCAGCGCCAGCGTCGCGAAGCCGTTCTTCTCGTGGATCTCGATCACGCGCGACAGGAAGACCGGTGCCTGGGCATGCAGCGGCCGCACGCGGGCGAACGCGGCGAAGCTGTCGGCGGCGTCCTTGACGCGCTCCTGCTTCAGGTACATCTCGCCCAGGTGGCTGTAGACCTGCGGCTCGAAGGCCAGGCGGCGCGGCGTCGTGACGTAGGTGGGGATCGTCGCCGCGCCCTGCAGGTTCTGCAGCGCCAGGCTGGTGACGCGGAAGGTGTCCTCGAGCAGTTCGCGGTCGGCGCGGGTCAGCGCCTCGCGCGAGCCGGCGTCCTCGGCGCCGAGCTTGCGCTCGAGAACGCCGAAGAAGGAGTGCAGCGACTCGTCGAGCCGGCCCTGCTTGAACAGCGACCAGCCGTGCATGAAGAGCGCGCGTTCCTGGAACAGGCTGGCCGGCTCGGCCTTCAGCACGGCGGCGTAGGCGCGCTCGGCGTCGGCGTGGCGGCGGGCGGTGAACAGCAGTTCGCCGCGGCGGAACTGGGCCTCGTCCAGCGAGGCCGCGCCCGGGTACTCGGCGACCAGGCGGTCGAGCGTCTTCAGCGCACCGTCGGGGTCACCCCCTTGCTCCTGCGCACGCGCCAGCTGGTAGAGCACGCGGTGGTTGCCGGGGTCCTTCGGGTAGGCCTTCAGGTATTCGGCGTAGCGGGTGATCGCGGCGCGGTAGTCGGGCGCGCTGCCGGTGACCGCGCTCTTCTCGTCGGTGACGTCCATCTCCAGGTCGCCCAGGCGGCGCAGCGCCTCGGCGCGCTGGGCGGCGTTGGGGGCGGCGGCGAGGAACTCGCGGTAGGCGGCGATCGCCTGCTCGGGGCTGGCCTGCACGCCGGTGTCCGGCGAGACCTTGACCTGGCGCCCGGCCAGGGTCGCGAGCGTCGGTTCGTTGTCGGCCGGGCGCTTCGGGCCGGCGCAGCCGGCCAGCCCGAGCGAGACCAGCAAGGCCAGCTCAGCGCGCCGCATCGGGAGCCTCCGCCTTGGCCACGGTGGCCCGGTCCTGCAGCTGGGCGACCGCGAAGCGGGCCTGCGCGCCGTACTCGGCCAGCCGCGACTTCTGAGTCGTCAATGCGGTCACGGCCATCTCCTGCAGGGCCAGCTGCTGTTCGGCCTGCAGCGCCGCGACGCGCGGGATCTGCAGCTGCAGTCGCTGGGCCAGCGCGGCGATGCGGGCATCGAAGCCGTCGAAGCGCTGCGGCTCCTCGCGCTGGGCGCGGGCCAGGGCGGCGCCGCGCCCTTCGGCTTCGACGATCGCCGCGTCGATGGTGCGCAAGGACTTGGTCGCCTCCCAGATCCGTGCCGGGTGCTGGCGGGCGAGCTGCCAGGCGAGGGCGCCGGCGACCCGCTCGGCGCGCTGGCGCGCGAGCGCGCTGCGCTCGTCGGCCGGCAGCGCC
>CALJUI010000106.1 GCA_937975735.1 uncultured Rubrivivax sp. | reverse complement strand
TGGGCCGGCCGATCATCGACAACTACTGGCAGACCGAGACCGGCTGGCCGATCCTCGGCCTGTGCAACGGCGTCGAGAAGGCGCCGACCAAGTTCGGCTCGCCCGGCAAGGCGGTCTACGGCTACGACGTCAAGCTGATCGACGAGACCACCGGCCAGGACCTGACCGGTGCCAACCAGAAGGGCGTGATCGCGATCGAGGGGCCGCTGCCGCCGGGCTGCATGCAGACGGTCTGGGGCGATGACCAGCGTTTCGTCGACACCTACTGGACCAGCATCCCGGGGCGCATGGTCTACAGCACCTTCGACTGGGGCATCCGCGACGAGGACGGCTACTTCTTCATCCTCGGTCGCACCGACGACGTGATCAACGTCGCCGGTCACCGGCTGGGCACGCGCGAGATCGAGGAGAGCATCTCGAGCCACCCGAACGTCGCCGAGGTGGCGGTGGTCGGCGTCGCCGACCAGCTGAAGGGCCAGGTCGCGATGGCCTTCGTCGTGCTGAAGGATCCGTCGAAGGCGGCCGATGCGAACGCGGCGCTGAAGCTCGAAGGCGAGATCATGAAGGTCGTCGACGGCCAGCTCGGCGCGGTGGCGAGGCCCTCCAGGGTGCGCTTCGTGACCGTCCTGCCCAAGACCCGCTCCGGCAAGCTGCTGCGCCGGGCCATCCAGGCCGTCTGCGAAGGGCGCGACCCGGGCGACCTGACGACCATCGAGGACCCGAGCGCGCTGCAGCAGGTCAAGGCCTTGATTCAGGGATAAACCGGGTTTGTGCGGAGAGTCCGGGCGCGGCCTCGGCACGTATAAGCAGAGCAGAACAACCGGCCGGCGTGTGCCCGGCCCAGGAGACTGCCCATGCCCACCCCGATGACCCGCGCCGGCCTGGCTGGCCTGGCCCTGACGCTGCTGGCCGCGGCCGCCGTGGCCGGCGGCGTCAGCGTCCGCGCCGACACCGACCGCGTCGATGGCGCGCCGTTCCCGAGCAACCGCTTCACGGTGCTCGACTTCGCCCAGAACACGCTGCGCCGGGTGCAGCTGCCCAAGCCCGACTGCGCCGTGCGGCCGAGCGATTGCGCCGACATCGACGTGCTGAACCAGCTCGACGGGTTTTCCACCCAGCCACGCATCACCGTGCCGTTCACCGGCGACATCGATGTCTCGACGGTCAACGGCAACACGGTCTACCTGGTCAACCTCGGCGACACGCTGACATTGCGCGGCTTCGGCCAGCGGGTCGGCATCAACCAGATCGTCTGGGACCCGGCCACCAAGGTGCTGGCCTTCCAGAGCGACGCGCTGCTGCAGCAGCACTCGCGCTACCTGCTGGTGGTGACCGACGGCGTGCGTGACGCCACCGGCAAGAAGATCAAGTCCGGCGGCTGGGGCGAGGACATCGGCAGGGCACTCGGCCGCGACTTCGCCGGCGCCGCCTACCGGCACGAGCTGCGCTCGGGCCTGCAGTCGATGCGGCCTGACCGTCACCGGATCGTCGCCGCCAGCCTGTTCACGACGCAGAGCATCAGCGCCGACCTGGAGAAGATCAACCACGCGATCAAGCGCAGCGCGCCGCCGCCGATCGACTTCCACATCGGCCAGACCGCCGCCGGTGCCGTGCGCGCGGTGTTCCCGGTGGCTTCGGTGGCGGGCATCCAGTTCAACCGCCAGACCGGCACGGCGCCGAGCTTCACGCTGGGGGCGGTGCCGACGGTGGCGCTGTTCCCCGCGCCGGGCGCCGTCGGGCAGATCGCCTACGGGCGCTTCAGCGCGTCCGACTACCAGACCGCCGCGAAGTTCATTCCGGCCACCGGCACCTTGACCGGCCGGCCGGTGCCGCAAGGCGCGAACGAACTGGTCGTGCAGATGCTGCTGCCCGCAGGGACCAAGCCCGCCGGCGGCTGGCCCGTGGCATTGTTCGGCCACGGCTTCGGCGACAGCATGTACGGCGCGCCGTGGACGGTGGCGGCGACGCTGGCGTCGCAGGGCATCGCGACGGTGTCGATCAACGTCGTCGGCCATGGCGGCGGCGCGCTCGGCACGCTCAACGTGCTGCGCACCGGAGGCGAGCTGCCGGTGAGCCTGCCCGCCGGCGGACGCGGCATCGACCAGGACGGCAACGGCACGATCGACTCGACCGAAGGCGTCAACGCCGCCGCGCCGCAGACCCTGCTGGCCAGCCGCGACGGCCTGCGCCAGACGGTGATCGACTACATGCAACTGGTGCGGCAGATCGAGGCCGGCGTCGACGTCGACGGCGACGGCCAGCGCGACCTGGACCCGGCGCGCATCTACTACTCGGGCCAGTCCTTCGGCGGCATCTACGGCACCATCCTGCTCGGCACCGAGCCGTCCATCGCCGCCGGCGTGCCGAACGTGCCCGGCGGCTCGATCACCGAGATCGCGCGCATCAGCCCGGCGTTCCGCGTGCTGACCGCGATCGCGCTGGTCTCGCGCGTGCCGTCGCTGATCAACCTGCCGCCGGTGCCCGGGCTGCCGTTCCCGTTCAACCTGCAGTTCAACGAGAACATGCCTCTGCGCGACGTGGCGCCGGTGATCAACACCGTGCCCGGCGCGACCGAGATCGCCGCCTATGTCGACTGGGCCCAGTGGGCCACGCAGGCCGGCAACCCGGTCAGCTACGCACCGTTCATCCGGCAGCAGCCGCTGCGCGGCCATGCGGCCAAGCCGGTGATCTACCAGTTCGCCAAGGGCGACGTCGTGTCCCAGTCCGACGCCGCCGGCGGGCGCGTGGATCAGGACCCGCTCGCCGCGACCCAGGCGGGCCAGCTCGTGGAGGCCGTACCAGGCGGTGACGTAGGCGATGGGCACGGTGGCGGCCTCCTCGAAGCCCAGGCGCCCGTCCCCCGGACGCGCGGGGCACCGCACCACGAGCTCCCGCGGGACGGTCGCGTAGCGGCTGAACGCGGACGCGGCCAGGGCCATGACGGCGTCCCCGGGGGCGAGGTCGGTGACCCCGTCGCCGACCCGCGCCACCCGCCCCGCGCACTCGCCGCCGAAGCCGGCCGTGGCGGGATCGCCCGGGAACGGGATCACGCCCAGGGCCACGATGACGTCCTTGAAGTTGAGGCCGGCGGCGCCTACGACGATCTCCACCTCCCCCGGTCCCGGGGGGCGGCGGGGCACCGGCCGGCGCTCCAGGGCATGGAGGTTGCCCACCGACGTGGTGGTCAGG
>CALJUI010000105.1 GCA_937975735.1 uncultured Rubrivivax sp. | reverse complement strand
TCGCCGCCGCCTTGCGCGCCCATCGCACCCTTGCCCTTGAGCGCCGCGTTCAGCAGCGCCGAGTAGCCCGAGGCCAGGCGCGCGCTCCAGGCGCCCTTGTCGCCGAGCTTCGGCGCGCCGGCCGCGCCGGTGTTGTGGCAGGCGGCGCACTGCACCTCGTAGACCTGCAGGCCGGTCTTCATCGCGGCCGGGTCGGCCTCGTCCTTGATCACCACCGTGCCGACGGGCTGCAGGCGCTGGGCCACGGCCTCGGCACTCAGGCTGTCGCTGCCGGCAGCGGGCTTGGGGTTGGACTCGACGAAGTTGACCAGCAGCACGATGACGGCGATGGGCACGACGAAGGACGCGACGACGGCCCAGATGAGCTGCTTGGGCGTCTTGATCGGGCCCTCGTGGGCGGCGTGGAGGTCGGCGTCGTCGCTCATGGCACTCTCGGTCTGGGCGTCCCGGCGGCACGCTGGCGCGTCACCGGATCGCGAAGGAAAAAAGCCGGCGGATTATAGCGAGCCGGCCATGCGGCCCGGCGTGCCCGGGCCGGCGCGGCCGGGCATGCCGGTGGTCCCGCGCGCCCTTCAGGCGGTCTCGGTCGCGCGCTCGGCCACGGTCTCGCCGGCACGCCAGCGCGCCCGCAGCGCGTCCCACTTCGGGCGCACCGCCGCCAGGTGGCGCTCCTTCACGTGGCCGTAGCCGCGGATCTCCTCGGGCAGCCGCGCGATCTGCAGCGCCAGCGGCAGCCGCTCCGCGTCCAGGCCGCGCAGCAGCTCGTCGACGCTGTCCTCGTACTGCCGGATCAGCGCACGCTCGGTGCGCCGCTCCTCGGTGTGGCCGAAGACGTCCAGCGCCGAGCCGCGCAGGCCCTTCATGCGCGCCAGCGCGCTGAAGGCCCAGCGCACCCAGGGGCCGAACGGGCGCTTGACCAGCTCGCCGCGTGCGTTCTTCTTGGACAGCATCGGCGGCGCCAGGTGGTGCACGATCTTGACGTCGCCTTCGAACATCTCGGCGATGCGCGCGGTGAAGGCCGGGTCGGTGTGCAGCCGCGCCACCTCGTACTCGTCCTTGTAGGCCATCAGCTTGAACAGGTAGCGCGCCACGGCCTCGGTCAGCGCGGTGCTGCCCAGCGGCGCCTCTGCGGCGCGCACGCGCTCGACCACGGCGCGGTAGCGCGCGGCATAGGCGGCGTCCTGGTAATCGGTCAGGAAGGCTTCGCGGGTCTTGATCAGTTCGTCCACCGAGGGCTTCTTGACGATCTGGATGACCTGCTGCGCGGCGAACAGTGCGCGCACCGAGGCCAGGTCGTGCGCGCAGCGCCGGCCCCATTCGAAGGCGGCCTTGTTGTTGTCGATCTGCACGCCGTTGAGCTCCATCGCGCGCATCAGCGCGGCGTGGCTGAGCGGGATGCGGCCCTGCTTCCAAGCGTAGCCCAGCATCAGCGGGTTGGTGTAGATCGAGTCGCCCAGCAGCTGCGACGCCACCTGCTCGGCGTCGAAGGCGCCGACGAGCTCGTCACCGACGCTGCTGCGCAGCGCCGCCTCGCAGTTGCCGCCCGGGAAGGTCCAGTCGGCGTTGCGCACGAAGGCGGCCGTCGGCGTGCCGTGCGTGTTCAGCGCGACGAAGGTGCGGCCGTGGCCCATCACGCCCAGCGTGGTCTTGGACGCGCCGA
>CALJUI010000104.1 GCA_937975735.1 uncultured Rubrivivax sp. | reverse complement strand
CGCGGAACGCTGATCCTGCACGGGGCGGCGTTCGGCGACACGCCGGGTGCGGTGGCCAATGCACGCCGCCTGCGCAGCGCGCTCGAGGCCGGCGGCTGGCACCTGGTCGGGCTGACCGAGGCGCTGGCGGGCTGAGCGACCCGGACGCGCTGCCGGCGTCGGCGCTTGCAGGCACACTTCCGGTCTGATCCTTCGCTTCGGCCATCGTGGACTCGCTGCTCCCGCTCATCCTCGCCGCTTCGCTGCTCGCCCTGCTGTCGTCGCTGGTCGAAGGGGCGGTGCTGACCTGGGTGCGCCAAGAGGCCTACGACTGGCGCGCGACGGGCTCGTCGCTGCTGATCGCGATTGGCCGCCGCGCCACCGACCTGGTGCCACTGTGGGTGGCCATGCCGGGTGTCGCCTGGGTCCACCAGCACCGGCTGTTCGACATCCCGTTCACCGAGCCCTGGAGCTGGCTGCTGCTCTTCATCGGCGTCGAGTTCTGCTACTACTGGTTCCATCGCGCCAGCCATCGGATGCGCTGGTTCTGGACCAACCACCGGGTGCACCACAGCCCGAACCAGCTCAACCTGTCGACGGCCTACCGGCTGGGGTGGTTCGGGCGTCTCACCGGCGCCCTGGTGTTCTTCCTGCCGCTGGTCTGGCTGGGCTTCGATCCGCGGGTCGTCGTGATCGCCTTCGCGCTCAACCTGCTGTACCAGTTCTGGATCCATGCGGCCTGGATCCCCAGGCTGGGCTGGCTGGAGGGCGTGCTGAACACGCCCTCGGCGCACCGGGTGCACCATGCCGCCAACCTGGAGTACCTGGACGCCAACTACGGCGGCGTGCTGATGGTCTTCGATCGGCTGTTCGGCACCTACGTGCCCGAGCGCGACGGGTTGCCCATCCGCTACGGCCTGGTGGCGCCGGAGCGGTCGTACAACCCGCTGCGCATCGTGCTCGGCCCCTGGCGCGAGCTGGCCGTCGACGTGCTCCGCTGCCGCAGCGGGCGTGCACTGGCCGGCACGCTGTTCGGCCCGCCGGGCTGGCGCGCCGATGGCCCCGGGTCGACCACCGAGGAACTGCGCCGAGGCGCCGGCCTGTCCGCGGGGCAGCGGGCCTGAGTCGATGGGGAGTCAACCGCATCCGCGCTGGCAGTTCTGGATCGACCGCGGCGGCACCTTCACCGACGTGATCGGCTGCGCCCCGGACGGCGCGCTGCAGTCGCTGAAGCTGCTGTCGGAGAACCCCGAGCAGTACCCCGACGCCGCGATCGAGGGCATCCGCCGCCTGCTCGGCCTGGCGCCCGACGAGGCGATCACCGCCGACCGTGTCGCCGGCGTGAAGATGGGCACGACGGTGGCGACCAATGCGCTGCTCGAGCGCAAGGGCGACCGCACGGTGCTGGTCACGACGCGCGGCTTCCGCGACGCGCTGCGCATCGCCTACCAGGCGCGGCCGCGCCTGTTCGACCGCCACGTCGTGCTGCCCGAACTGCTCTACGAGCAGGTGATCGAGGCCGACGAGCGCATCGGCGCCGACGGCGAGGTCGTCGCCGCGCTCGACGCCTCCGCGCTGAGGGCCGACCTGCAGGCCGCCTTCGACGCCGGCATCCGCGCCGCCGCCATCGTCTTCATGCACGGCTGGCGCCACGCCGCGCACGAGCAGGCGGCGGCGGCGCTGGCGCGCGAGGTCGGCTACACGCAGGTCAGCGTGTCGCACGAAGTCAGCCCGCTGATGAAGTTCGTGTCGCGCGGCGACACCACCGTCGTCGACGCCTACCTGTCGCCGATCCTGCGCCGCTACGTCGACCGCGTCGCCACGCAGATGCCGGGCGTGCCGCTGTTCTTCATGCAGAGCAGCGGCGGGCTGACCGAGGCCCACCGCTTCCAGGGCAAGGACGCGATCCTGTCCGGCCCGGCCGGCGGCATCGTCGGCATGGCGCGCACGGCCGTGGCCGCCGGCCACCGGCGCGTGATCGGCTTCGACATGGGCGGCACCTCGACCGACGTCAGCCACTACGCCGGCGAGTTCGAGCGCGCCTTCGAGACGCACGTGGCCGGCGTGCGCATGCGCGCGCCGATGATGAGCATTCACACGGTGGCCGCCGGCGGCGGCTCGCTGCTCGCCTTCGACGGCGCGCGCCTGCGCGTCGGCCCCGAGAGCGCCGGCGCGGTGCCCGGCCCGGCGTGCTACCGGCGCGGCGGGCCGCTGGCGGTGACCGACGCCAACGTGCTGCTCGGCAAGATCCAGCCGGATCACTTCCCCCGGGTGTTCGGGCCGCGCGCCGATCAGCCGCTCGACCGCGACGGCGTGGTCGCGAAGTTCGAGGCGCTGGCGCGCGAGGTCGCGGCGGCCACCGGCCGAGACACCACGCCCGAGGCGCTGGCCGAGGGCTTCCTGCAGATCGCGATCCAGAACATGGCCAATGCGATCAAGCGCATCTCGGTGGCGCGCGGCTACGACGTCACGCGCTATACGCTGCAGTGCTTCGGCGGCGCCGGCGGCCAGCACGCCTGCGGCGTGGCCGACGCGCTGGGCATTTCGACCATCTTCGTGCACCCGCTGGCCGGCGTGCTGTCGGCCTACGGCATGGGCCTGGCCGACCAGACCGAGATGCGCGAGGCGGCGATCGAGCGGGTGCTCGACGCCGACGGCCTGGCCGACGCACAGGCGCGGCTGGCAGGGATCGGCGACGCGGCCCGCGCCGAGCTCGTGGCGCAAGGGGTGCCGGCCGACACGATCGCGCTGCGCCGCCGGGTGCATCTGCGCTACGAGGGCACCGACACCGCGCTGGTCGTGCCCGACGGCGACGAGGCCACGCTGCGCGCCGCCTTCGAGACCGGCTACCGGCAGCGCTTCGCCTTCGGGCTGCCCGGGCGGCGGCTGGTCGTCGAGGCGGTGTCGGTCGAGGCGATCGGCCGCCAGGACGGCCCGGTGACGGTCGCGGACGCCAAGGCCGGCTAGGTGAACATGGCCTAGCAGGACGCACGGGGGCGGCTGCACAGCGGCCGCTGGG
>CALJUI010000103.1 GCA_937975735.1 uncultured Rubrivivax sp. | reverse complement strand
GTGCGCAGCCGCCGCAGCGTCGGGCCGAGCGCGCAGCCGATCACCAGCCACAGCAGCGCCCCGGTCAGGCCGGCGAAGGCCCCCAGCGCCGGCAGCCGCCACCACGGCAGCGCGGCGGTCGATCCGACCAGCGCGCCGATGCCGACGACCGCCTGCACCAGCAGCAACGCGCGCAGCGCCAGGCCCGGGTGGCAGACGTCGAAGGCCACGGCGGCGTGCGCATCGGCGCGCGCCCTCTCCTCGGCCAGCGGGTCGAAGCGGCTGGCCGAGAAGGTCGTGGTCCGCAGTTCGGCCGCCGCGGTCGACTGCGGCCACAGGCTGTCGGGCCGCGTCGGCCCGTCGCCCAGCGGGGCGGTGGCGGGTTCGTCGCGCGGCGGGGCGGGAGGCATCGGCATCGATAATAAGGACTCGCTCCTCACGTCACCGCGCCGCGGCGCCCGCCACGATGTCCCACAACCCACTCGACAACAAGGCCCAGGCCTGGTCCGCCCTCTTCTCCGAGCCGATGAGCGAGCTGGTTCAGCGCTACACCGCGAGCGTCGGCTTCGACCAGCGGCTGTGGCGCGCCGACATCGACGGCAGCCTCGCGCACGCCGAGATGCTGGCCGCGCAGGGCATCGTCAGCGCCGACGACCACGCGGCGATCATGCGCGGCCTGAAGGAGATCGCCGCCGAGATCGAGAGCGGCGCCTTCGCCTGGAAGCTCGAGCTCGAGGACGTGCACCTGAACATCGAGGCCCGTCTGACCCAGCTGATCGGCGACGCCGGCAAGCGGCTGCACACCGGCCGCAGCCGCAACGACCAGGTCGCCACCGACGTGCGGCTGTGGCTGCGCAGCGAGATCGACGGCCTGGCGGAATTGCTGGTCGGCATGCAACGCGCGCTGGTCGAGCTTGCCGCCGGCCACGCCGACACGGTGATGCCCGGCTTCACCCACATGCAGGTCGCGCAGCCGGTCAGCTTCGCGCACCATCTGCTGGCCTATGTCGAGATGTTCGCGCGCGACGCCGAGCGCCTGGCCGACTTGAGGAAGCGCGTGAACCGGCTGCCGCTCGGCGCGGCGGCCCTGGCCGGCACCAGCTTCGCGCTCGACCGCGAGCGCGTCGCGCGCACGCTCGGCTTCGACGGCCTGTGCGCCAACAGCCTGGACGCGGTCAGCGACCGCGACTTCGCGCTCGAGTTCAGCGGCTTCGCATCGATCTGCATGGTGCACGTCTCGCGGCTGGCCGAGGAGATCGTGCTGTGGATGAGCCAGAACTTCGGCTTCATCGACCTCGCCGACCGCTACTGCACCGGCTCGTCGATCATGCCGCAGAAGCGCAACCCGGACGTCGCGGAGCTCGCGCGCGGCAAGACCGGGCGCGTGGTCGGCCACCAGATGGCGCTGCTGACCCTGATGAAGGGGCAGCCGCTGACCTACAACAAGGACAACCAGGAGGACAAGGAGCCGCTGTTCGACACCGTCGACACCTTGCGCGACACCCTGCGCATCATGGCCGAGATGGTCGGCGGCATCGTCGTCAAGGCCGACGCGATGGAGCGCGCCGCGCTGCGCGGCTACGCCACCGCCACCGACCTGGCCGACTACCTGGTCAAGAGAGGCCTGCCGTTCCGCGACGCGCACGAGGCCGTCGCCCACGCGGTCAAGGTCGCGATCGAGCGCGGCGTCGACCTCGCCGAGCTGCCGCTCGAACTGCTGCAGGGTTTCGACGAGCGAATCGACGCCGACGTGTTCGAGGTGCTGACGCTGCGCGGCTCGCTGAACGCCCGGCAGATCGTCGGCGGCACGGCGCCCGCGCAGGTGCTCGCCCAGGTCGAGCGGCACCGCGCGCGGCTGGCCTCATAGGAACTGGATCCGGACGGCCTCGAGGCGGGTGCCGTCGGCGCCGACCACGCCCTGCAGCAGGATCCGCCGGCCGTCCACCAGGTCGGCCGGACCGCCGCCGACGAAGACCAGGTCGCTGCGACCCCAGCCGACCGTGATGCCGCGCAGCACCAGCGTGCGTGCAGCGGCGTCCACCGCGCCCACCGGCCCGGTCAGCGCGAAGCCGCGCGCCTGCCGCTGGGCGTCGGTCTCGATCTCGACCCGGCTGGCCACCAGGGTCCCGGCTCCGCCCTCGCCGGTGACCGTGACGCGCACCCCGCGCGCCAGCCCGGCAGTGCCGTCGGGGAAGGTGGCCGCCGATGCATTCACCGGGAGGCCGTTGACGTTGAACGACGTCGCACTGCCGAACTGAGTGATCAGGCCCTGGATCGACCACTGCGCGGCCTCGGCCGGCGGCGCCGGCTCGGCGGGCCCGAACGCCAGGATCGACCATTGGCCCAGTGCGTTGCGCTCGGTGCGCAGCAGCAGGCGCGCCCAGCGCAGGCCGGCGGGGTCGACCGGCTGCACGGTGGCGCCGGCATAGCTGAAGACCTCGCTGCCGATGCGCAAGGTGCGCGCCCCGGTGTCGACCGCGGCGACCGGCCCGCGCAGCTTGTAGCTCAGCGCAGCGAGCCGCAGGTCGATGCGCGTGGCCCGCAGCACCGGGCCGTCGGCGTCGACCTGGCCGTGCACCTCGACGATGCGGCCGGGCAGCAGCCCGAGCGCGCCGAAGGGCAGGCCGTCGCCGTACAGCGTGTGCGCGTCGACCTGAACCGTCTGGCCGAGCACCCGGAAGCGCCGCGTCGCGATGTCGACGCTCTCGATCTCGCCGCGCAGCTCGCTGGCCACGCGCATGCGCGTCGCCACCGCGCGGCCGCCGCTGATCGGCGCGCTCTCGACCTCGACGATCATGCCGAGCCGGAGATCGTCGCGGGACCGGCGCACGCCGTCGTCGTCCTCGACGACGGCGCCGTCGTCGTCGAAGCTGATGCCGTTGACGATGACCGAGCCGAAGCCGCCGATCGGCCCCATCGTGAACGACCCGGTGCCGCCGGTGCCGACGCCGCCGCAGGCGGTGGCCAGCCACAGCGCGGCGGCGCAGATCGCGAACAGCGCCGCGCGCGCGGCGGTCGGCGTGCGGGGGGCGGAAGTGGGAACTCGATGCATCGGAGGACTCCGGTCGGCGGGTTCAGAGGCGGCGCCGAGGCGCGCGCCGTGGTGCGGGTTCAAGGGGTTCGGCCGGCGGGCCGGTGGACGGGTCGGCCGGTCCGGCCGCATCGTCGAAGCTGTACAGCCCGAGGCGCAGCCGGCGCGGCGGCGCGTCGCCGGCGGCCTCGTCCTGCGCGATCAGACGTTCGAGTTCGGGCACCATCTCGGCGCTCAGGCGCTGCCACTGCGCGCTGATGCGTTCGCGCAACCGCGTGACCGACGCTGGCGACAGGCCGTCGGCGAAGATCGCCTGCTCGAAATGCGCGCGGCCGTCGCCGAGCACGTTGTCGACCGCTGCGCGCAGGTGGTCGCCGACGTTGGCGCCGAGGAAGCCGAGCATGCGCGCGCGGTCGGCCCGCGGCACGAAGGCGTCGCGCTGCAGCGCGACGGTGTCGGACGCCGGGTCCCAGCGCGCGAGTTCCAGCCGCACCAGTTCGTCGAGCAGGGTGCGCGGGTGCACGTCTCGGGTGATGCCCTGGGCCAGCGCCTCGAAGCTCGGTGCGGGGCCGAGCCGCGGCAGCTCGCGCGGCTGCCCGTCGTCGTCGCGGTAGGCCGGGTCGCTGCGCCAGTGCGCGAAGACCTCCGACGGCAGCGATCGCGCCGGGCCCCGCCCGGCCGCGGCGCCCTCGGCGTCGATCAGCGCCTCGATCCAGCGCGCGACCTCTCGGCGGTTGATGCCGGTGGCCGCGCTGACCCGGCTGACCCGCCGGTGCGGCAGCAACTCGGGGTGGGCGTCGTAGGCGTCGCGCACGAAGGCCTCCTTCAGCAGGTCCTGCAGCGTCGCGAACGGCACGCCGCGCGCCAGCGCCAGCCGCGCCAGTGGCGCGAGCAGTTCGCGCAGCGCGTCGTGCAGGGCCGGATCGCCGCCGGGCGGCGGCAGCTCCGGGTCGTCGGGAAGGGCCATGCGGGGCGATGGTAGTCGGCCCGCCCCGGCGGCAGCGCCCGGCGGGCCGACATCGCTCAGGCGACGAAGCGGATGCGCAGCGCGCGCACGATGCGGCGGTCGAGCGAGATCACGCCGGCCACCTCGATGCGCACGCCGTTCGCCAGCCCCGCTTCGGTGCCGCCGTCGAACACGGTCGCGTCGTTCCAGCTCACCGGCACGCCGCGCACGCGCATGATCCGGTTCGCCGGCTCGATCGCACCGATCGGGCCGATCAGGCGCACCGCGTGGCGGTCGCGCCAGTGGCGCTCGTCGAGCTCGACGCGGGCGGCGATCAGCACGCCGTCGCGCAGCAGCCCGAGCACCTCGACGCGAACGCCCAGTCCGAGCCCGGCGGTGCCGTCGGGGAAGATCGCCGCGCGGGCGTCGACCGTCAGCCCGTTGACGTCGAAGTCCTGCGCCGAGCCGAAGCGGGTGATGGCGCCGCGCACGTGCGCGCGCGATGCCGCGAGTGCGGCGGCCAGCGCAGCGGCGTGGCGGATCATCAGCGCGACCCAGCGGTCGCCGACCTTGTCGCGCTGCAGCGTCGCGCGCACCATCATCCCGTTGCGCCAGTCGCGGGGCAGCTTGTCGGCGGACAGCCCGGCGAAGCTGATCAGCGCGCGGCCGATGCGGCAGGTGCCGGCGGCGGTGTCCAGGTCGGCCAGGCGGCCGCGCAACCGGTAGGCCGGCGCGGCCGGGCGCGGCTCGATGCGGGTTGCGACGTAGGCCTCGGCCGCGAGGTCGATGAAGCCGTTGACCGCGATCACCGCGCCGATCGAGATGTCGGCCAGACCGCCGCCCAGCGCCTCGCCGAAGTGGGTCTGCTCGCCGATCCTGACGAGCTGGTCGAGCACCGTCAGCTCGCCGGCGGCCCCGTCGACCGCCGTGCCCGCGCCGACGAGGTCGCCGCCGCCGCGGCACGCCCGCGCGCGCGCCCGGGCGTGGGGCTACCAGAGCGGCCGACTGTCGACCTCGACCGTCATGCCGAGCTGCAGCGCGCTGGCGGCCATCGGCGCGCCTTCGTCGTCGGTGATCGACGCGGCGGTCTCGTCGAAGGCGATGCCGTTGACCAGCACCGAGCCGAATCCGGTGACCGGGCCGACGGTCAGGCTGCTGGCCTGCTCGGTCGGTCCGGCGTCGCCGCCGCCGCCGCAGCCGGCGAGCACCGCGGTGGACGCCGCGCCCAGCGCGGTGAAGGACTTCAGGACCAGACGACGGGAGGGATGGTTCAGGGACATGGTGGACTCCTGGTTGAGGCGTGCGCCCATCTTAAATGGGCTGTTCGCACATTTGTGTAGAGATTTGTGAAGTCTTGCCGCCGGCGCCCCCGCGCACAGTCCGGCCAGCGGCAGGAAGGGGGGCGAAGCCGCCGCATTTCCGCGCATCACCCCCGAGGGGCCTTTCCTAGACTGACCGCAGAACCGGGAAGTCCCGGTGAGGTCCGTCCGTGTCCCTGCTCGATGCCGTTTCCCGCTGGCCCTGGCGCCGGTCCGCCGCGACCGGCTGGGTCGGCATCTACACCGCCAGCCCGCAGCGCATCGTCGCGGCCTACGCGCCGACGACACCCGCCCGGCGGCCGTCGGTGCACGTCGCGCCGGTCTTCGACGGCGAGGATCCGGCCACGCTGCTGATGAAGTGGCAGCACGAGCACCACCGCCAGGCCCAGGCCAACGTGCTGTTCAACTCGGTCGACTACCGCATCGTGCCGATGGGCACGCCGCCGGTGCCGCCGGCAGAGCGCCGCGACGCGCTGCGCTGGCAACTCAAGGACCTGCTCGACTTCCCCGTCGACGACGCCTGCATCGACTGCCTGGACGTGCCCGGCCCGATGCCCGGCGCCGAATCGCGCCAGGTCTTCGCGGTCGCCTCGCAGCCCGACAAGGTCGGTGGCTGGATGCGCCGCTACCGCGCCCACAAGCTGGCGCTGGGGGCGATCGACATCCCGGAGATGGCGATGCGCAACCTGTCGGTGCTGGCCGCCGGCGACGCGGCCCATGCCTTCGTGCACCTGGGCCTGAAGTCGACCCGGCTGGTGCTGGTCTGGCAGCGCGAGCTCTGCTCGTTCCGCCAGTTCGACGTTTCGGCGTTCAAGCTCGACGCCGCCGACGAAGACACCCGCCTGATGCTTCTCGAGCGCCTGGCGCTCGAGATCCAGCGGTCGACCGACGCCTTCTCGCGCCTGTTCCACGGCGCCGACCTGCGCCACGTCTGGGTGTCTGCCGTGCGCGACGCCGACGAGATCACCAGCCAACTGGCGCAGCTGCTTCCGCAGGCGGTGTCGGCTTTCCGCGTCGACGAACACGTGGACCTGGTCAGCCGCGACCCGGTCGTCGACCCCGAGCGGGGCCTGGACTTCACCTTCGCGATCGGCGCGGCGCTGCGCCATCGGGAGCACTGATGCAAGAGCTCAACCTGATCGATCCGCGCCTGCTGCCGCGCCGGCACCTGCTGTCCGGCGCGCGGGTGCTCGCGGTCGCCGTGGCCGGACTGCTGCTCGCCGCGGTGCACTACGGCGTCGAGCGCCAACGCCTGCAGGATGCGATGCTGGCCGCCGGCATGACGCCGCAGCCCGAGGACGCCACGCCGCCGGCCGACGACGGTGACGCCGAGATGCAGGCCCGCATCGCGCAACGCCAGGCGCTGCACGACATGTTGTCCACGGCCCACCGCCTGCCGCGCGACAGCGCGTCGACGCTGCGCGCGGGTATCCAGGCACTGCCCGAGACGATCTGGCTCACCGAGGTCGACATGGTCGGCGCCCAGGGCGTGCGCATTGCCGGCGGGGCCACCGACCCGGTCGCGCTGCGCGGCTTCGCCGAGCGGCTGGCCCAGGTCGACGTGCTGCGCGGCATGCGCGCCTGGCTGGCGGACAAGAAGCTCGCGATGTCGGGCGGCGAGGACGTCGACCTGGAGGCCGAGGCGGAGGCGCTCGGGATCGTCCACTGGAGCGAGTCGG
>CALJUI010000102.1 GCA_937975735.1 uncultured Rubrivivax sp. | reverse complement strand
GTACACGATGCCGCTGGACGTGCTGCAGCTCGCCGTGCAGCAGTTCTAGGACCTGGTAACGAACTGGGGCCCCGAGGGGCTCGCCAGCCTGCGCTCGCGGATGGCGGTCGCGCTGCACGACCGCGACCCCGAGGGCGACGACACCGAGGCCAGCGCCTACCGGGCCGGCGGCGCCGCCCGCTGAGGGCTCAGCGCCCCTTCTCGCGCCGCCACGCGGCGAACGCCGCGCGCTGGGCCTGGTCGGTGGGCGGGTACAGACCGAGGATCGACTCGCCGGCGAGCACGCGCTCGGTGACGAAGTCCTCGAAGGCCGTCATCTCGACCGCCTCGTCGGCGATCTCATCGGCGATCGCCGCCGGGATCACGATCACCGCCTCGGCGTCGCCGACCACCACGTCGCCGGGGAACACCGCCACGTCGCCGCAGCCGATCGGCACGTTCAGGTCGATCGCCTGGTGCAGGGTCAGGTTGGTCGGTGCGCTCGGGCGCTGGTGATAGGCGGGAATCGCAAGCCGAGCGATCTCGGCCGAGTCGCGCAGGCCGCCGTCGGTGACGATGCCGGCCACGCCGCGCTGCATCAGCCGGGTCACCAGGATGCTGCCCGCGGAGGCGGCACGCGCGTCCTTTCGGCTGTCGATCACGAACACCGCGCCGCTCGGGCAGGTCTCGACGCCCTTGCGCTGCGGATGCTCGCGGTCGGCGAAGACGCCGATCGGATTGAGGTCCTCGCGGGCCGGGATGTAGCGCAGCGTGAACGCCTCGCCGACCATGTTCGGCCCGCCCGGGTTCAGCGGGTGCACGTCCTGCACCGTCTGGTTGCGCAGACCGCGCTTGAACAATGCCGTGGAGAGCGTGGCGACGCTGACGCGGCGGAGCTTGTCTCGGGTGCTGTCCTTCATGCGCGGCGGTCGATCGGTGGGGTGACGAGCGGACTGTAGGCCATCGCCGGCGCGCTCCGCTCCACAATCGACCGTCCAGCCCACGAGCCAGGAGGCCCGCGTTGACCGAAGCCGACGATCCCCACCAAGCGATCCGCGACGCGGTGCGTGCCCTGTGCCGGCAGTTCCCCGACGATTACTTCCGGCGCATCGACGAGCAGCGCGCCTACCCGGAGGCCTTCGTGCAGGCGCTCACCGAGGCCGGCTGGATGGCCGCGCTGATCCCGCAGGAATACGGGGGCGCCGGCCTGACGATGGCCGAGGCGTCGGTGATCATGGAGGAGATCAATCGATCGGGCGGCAACGCCGGCGCCTGCCATGGCCAGATGTACGTGATGAACGCGATCGTGCGCAGCGGCTCGTCCGCGCAGAAGCAGCGCTACCTGCCGCAGGTCGCCGCCGGCGAACTGCGCATCCAGTCGATGGGCGTGACCGAGCCCAGCACCGGCAGCGACACGACGCGGCTGAAGACGATGGCGGTGCGCAAGGACGGCCGCTGGGTGGTCAGCGGCCAGAAGGTCTGGACCTCGCGCGTCCAGCACAGCGACATGATGATCCTGCTCGCGCGCACGACGCCGCTGGCCGAGGTGAAGCGCCGCTCGGAGGGGCTGAGCTGCTTCCTCGTCGACCTGAAGCCCTCGATCGGCCGCGGGCTGACGGTGCGGCCGATCGCCAACATGGTCAACCACGAGACCAACGAGCTGTTCTTCGACGAGCTCGAGATCCCGGAAGAGAACCTGCTCGGTCCGGAGGGACAGGGTTTCAAGGTGCTGCTCGACGGGCTGAATGCCGAGCGCACGTTGATCGCCGCCGAATGCATCGGCGACGGACGCTGGTTCATCGACCGCGCCACCCGCTACGCGAGCGAGCGCATCGTCTTCGGTCGGCCGATCGGCCAGAACCAGGGCGTGCAGTTCCCGATCGCCGAGGCCCACATCGAGATCGAGGCGGCCGACCTGATGCGCTGGGAGGCCTGCCGGCGCATCGATGCCCATCAGCACGCCGGCGCGCAGGCCAACATGGCCAAGCACCTGGCGGCCAAGGCGAGCTGGGAGGCGGCCAACGTCTGCCTGCAGACCCACGGTGGCTTCGGCTTCGCCTGCGACTACGACATCGAGCGCAAGTTTCGCGAGACGCGGCTGTACCAGGTGGCGCCGATCTCGACCAACCTGATCTTCGGCTACATCGCCGAGCACGTGCTCGGGCTGCCCAAGTCGTACTGAGCCGGCCGGATCGGAGCGGTCAAAGGGCAGGGCCCGCACGCTGGCGGGCCCTGAGGGATGTGGTGCCGGTGAAGAGAGTCGAACTCCCGACCTTCGCATTACGAATGCGCTGCTCTACCAACTGAGCTACACCGGCGACAACCCGGCATTATAGGTCAGCCGGGCGTGCGCCTACGCCTCGCGGTGGTACGAGCTCACGCGCTCGACCTCGTTCTTCGAGCCCAGCATCACGCTGACGCGCTCGTGCAGCTTGGACGGCTTCAGGTCGAGGATGCGCTCGCGGCCGTTGGTCGCTGCGCCGCCCGCCTGCTCGACGATGAAGGCCATCGGGCTGGCCTCGTACATCAGCCTCAGCTTGCCCGGCTTGTCCGGCTCGCGCCGGTCCCAAGGGTAGAGGAAGATGCCGCCCCGGCTGAGGATGCGGTGCACGTCGGCGACCATGCTTGCGATCCAGCGCATGTTGAAGTCCTTGCCGCGCGGCCCCTCGGTGCCGGCCAGGCACTCGTCGATGTAGCGCCGCACGGGCGGCGCCCAATGGCGCTGGTTCGACATGTTGATCGCGAACTCCTTGGTGTCCTCGGGGATGCGCACGCTGTCCTGCGTGAGCACCCACGAGCCGGTCTCGCGGTCGAGCGTGAACATCGCGACGCCGTTGCCCACCGTCAGCACCAGCATCGACTGCGGACCGTAGATGCAGTAGCCCGCCGCGGCCTGCTGCTTGCCGGGCTGCAGGAAGTCCTCCTCGCTGACGCCGCGCGCATGGCCGATCTTGCGCAGCACCGAGAAGATGGTGCCGATCGAGACGTTGACGTCGATGTTGCTCGAGCCGTCCAGCGGGTCGTACAGCAGCATGTACTCGCCCTGCGGGTAGCGGTTGGGCACGACGTGGATCGAGTCCATCTCCTCGCTGGCCATCGCCGCGAGGTGGCCGCCCCATTCGTTGGCCTCGATCAGCACCTCGTTGGAGATGATGTCGAGCTTCTTCTGCACCTCGCCCTGCACGTTCTCGCTGTCCGCGCTGCCGAGCACGTCGCCGAGCGCGCCCTTGTTGACGGCGATCGCGATGTGCTTGCAGGCACGCGCGACGACCTCGATCAGCAGCCGCAGCTGGCCCGGGATGCGGCCGTGCTCGCGCTGCTGTTCGACGAGGTACTGCGTCAGACTGACTCGCTTGGGCATCGGGCCTCCAGGGCATGTTCGATGATCTCGCGCACGTCGTTGCTGAGATCGGGTTTCGCGGCAACACGCGCAATCGCCTCGCGCGCGGCGCCCCGGTAGGGCTCGGCCAGCACCTGCCAGCGGTCCATCACCCGCGCCAGCCGCGCCGCCAGCTGCGGGTTCAGCGCATCGAGCTCGAGCAGCCGGTCGGCCCAGAAGACGTAGCCGGCGGCATCGGTGCGGTGGAAGGCCGCCGGGTTCCCGGTGCACAGCGTGAAGATCAGGCTGCGCGCGCGGTTCGGGTTCTTCAGCGAGAAGTCCGGGTCCTTCATCAGCGCGCGCACGCGGGCCAGCACCTCCGGCGGGCGGCCGTCGGTCGCCTCGGGCGCCGACGCCTGCAGCGCGAACCACTTGTCCATCACCAGCGCCTCGCCGCCGAAGCGAGCCCGCAGCTGCGCCAGCGCCGGCTCGGCGAGTTCGGCGCGGGCGTGCACCAGCGCCGACAGCGCGGCGTAGCGGTCGGTCATGTTGGCGGCGTCCTTGACGCGCTGGAAGGCCCGCCCCGGCCAGGCCGGCTCGCCGCGCTCGACGCCGTCGAGCACCAGCATCGACAGCGCGCGGTTGGCCAGCGCCCGCCGGCCGGCCTGATCGAAGCTGGGGGCGTAGCCTTCGCGGACCTGGTGCGTCTCCCAGGCCCAGCGCCAGTCCTCGCGCAGGCGCTGCGCCAGCTGCAGGCGCAAGGCCTGTCGCACCGCGTGGATGCGAAGCGGGTCGACGTCGGTGATCTGCTCGGCGACGTAGGCTTCGCTGGGCAGGGCGAGAACCAGGTCCTTGAACGCCGGATCGAGCGTCGGGTGGCGAAGCACCGAGCGCATCGCGTCGACGAAGGCGTCGTCCAGCGTCGGCACGGCCGGCGAGGCCAGCGCGGCGAGCAGGCGGTTCAGCGCCAGCCGCTGTCCGGCCTCCCAGCGGTTGAAGGGGTCGCCGTCGTGGGCCAGCAGCACGAGCAGCGCGTCGTCGTCGAGCCCGTCGTCGAGGATCACCGGTGCCGAGAAGCCGCGAAGCACCGAAGGCACCGGTTCCTCGTCGATGCCGTCGAAGGCAAAGGCCTGCTCGCTCTCGGTCAGCACGAGCAGGCGCTCGGCCAGCGTGCGGCCGTCGCCTGCGACCAGGCCGACCTGGACCGGGATCACCTGCGGCTGACCGGAGGTCGACTGCTGCAGCGTCAGCGTGTAGCGGCGCTGTGCAGCGTCCCACGCGCCGCGGGCCCGCAGCCGCGGCGTCCCGGCCTGCGCGTACCAGCGCTTGAAGGCGTCCAGGTGTTCGGCCAGGGGCGTGCCGGGGTTGGCGTCGGCGACGGCCTGGGCGAAATGGTCGCAGGTCACCGCCTGGCCGTCGTGGCGCTCGAAGTAGAGCTTCATGCCGCGCGTGAAGCCGTCGCGGCCGACCAGCGTGTGCATCATGCGCACGACTTCGGCGCCCTTCTCGTAGACGGTCGAGGTGTAGAAGTTGTTGATCTCGACGTAGCTGTCGGGCCGCACCGGGTGCGCCATCGGGCCGGCGTCCTCCGGAAACTGCGCCCGGCGCAGGTCGAGCACGCTCTCGATGCGCTTGACCGCGCGCGCGCTGTCGCTGCCGGCCATGTCCATCGAGAATTCCTGGTCGCGGAAGACCGTCAGGCCCTCCTTCAGCGACAGCTGGAACCAGTCGCGGCAGGTGATCCGGTTGCCGGTCCAGTTATGGAAGTACTCGTGGCCGACGACGCTCTCGATGCCGGAGAAGTCGGCGTCGGTGGCGGTGGCGGCGCTGGCCAGCACGTACTTGGTGTTGAACAGGTTCAGGCCCTTGTTCTCCATCGCCCCCATGTTGTAGTCCTCGACCGCGACGACCATGTAGCGCTCGAGGTCCAGCGGCAGCTCGAAACGCGCCTCGTCCCACGCCACCGAGGCGATCAGCGAGTTCATCGCGTGCTCGGTCTTGCCGAGGTCGCCGCGGCGCACCCAGATCTGCAGCAGGTGGTCGGTGCCGGCACGGGTGCGGATGTGCTGCTCGCGCGCGACCAGGTCGGCGGCGACCAGCGCGAACAGGTAGCTCGGCTTGGGGAAGGGGTCATGCCAGGTCGCGAAGTGGCGGCCCTTGTCGAGCTCGCCGGCTTCCTTCAGGTTGCCGTTGCAGAGCAGCACCGGATACTTCGCCTTGTCGGCGCGCAGCGTCACCGTGTAGACCGCCATCACGTCGGGGCGGTCGAGGAAGTAGGTGATGCGGCGGAAGCCTTCGGCCTCGCACTGCGTGAAGAAGCCGCCGCCGCTGAGGTACAGGCCCGACAGCGTGGTGTTCTTCTCCGGTGCGCAGGTGTTGCGGATCTCCAGCGTGAAGGCGGCGTCGGCCGGCGGACTGTCGATCACCAGCTGGCCGCCCTCGTGGCGGAACGACACGCTCTCGCCGTTGGCCTGCACGCGCAGCAGCGTCAGCGCCTCGCCGTCCAGCCGCAGCGGGGCGGGTGCTACGTCGGGATTGCGCTCGATGTGCAGCCGGCTGGCGACGAGGGTCTTGGCCGGGTCGAGGTCGATCGTCAGGTCGACGCGGCGGATCCAGAACGCCGGCGCGGCGTAGTCCTGGCGGCGGATCAGGGTGGCGGGGCCTTCACGCATGGGTGGGTCATCCTCGTGGGAGTCTGGTCATCGGGCCTCGTGGGCCCGCGGAAGTCACAGGCCGTGCTTCAGGCTGGCCGTGATGAAGGGGTCGAGGTCGCCGTCCAGCACCTTCTGGGTGTTGG
>CALJUI010000101.1 GCA_937975735.1 uncultured Rubrivivax sp. | reverse complement strand
TCGGCGTCGTAGTGGATGCGCAGCCGCTGGCCGCCGACGCGGTCGCTCAGCATGCCCTGGGCGTCGACGGCGCGCGCCAGCACGCTGAAGGGGTAGGCCTTGTGCACGTCGCCGACGCTGACGCCGAGCACCCACTCCTTGAGCGGAAAGCGCTCGTCGCGGTGCGCCACGTCGAACATCAGGCTCGGCACCTTCTCGTAGCCGGCGTAGGGGTTGCGCCCGTAGTCGCGCATGAAGCCGGTCTCCTCCGACAGCACGCGCGTGCCGGGGTGGCGCCGCCGCCAGTCGGCCCAGCTGGTGTGTGCCACGGGCAGCGGCTGCAGCCTGGTGCCCTTCATCGGGCCGGTCACGGCCGTCATCAGGATCTGCGACCACAGCGACTCGGTCTCGCGGTCGTACAGCAGCACGTCGCTGTTGTAGAGCAGGCCGGACACGCCGAAGCTCGACGGCTTCACGCCGAGCGCGGCGTCGAACACCATGCCGGTGCCGCACAGCGGGCAGAAGGTCACCACCACCGGGCGGCCGCCGACGCGGTCGTTGACGATCTCGTGCCAGTTCAGGATCGCGATCGGGTAGGCGCGCACGTCGCCGCCGATCGCAAGGCCGAGCACGCGGGCATCAGCAGTCAGCTTCGCATCGTCGGCCGACACGAAGCGCGGCGCGTCGATCGCCGGGATGCCATCGCGCGGCGGCCCGCCGCGCAGGATCGCGTCCACCGGCACGAGCGCGCCCGCGAGGTCGAAGCCGTTGCGCGTGGGCTCGGCGGCAGCCGGCGGCGGGCGCATCAGCCCCGCGAACAGGGCCGTGGCCAATGCCGCGGCCAGCGTCAGCATCGACAGCCGCCGCGGCCAGGCCCTGGCCGTGACAGCGGTGGCGGTGGAGGGGGCCATGCGGGTGCGTCGTCAGAGCCGCCACGAGCTTACGTGCCCTGCGGCGCAGGCTGGTTACCATGCGCCACCATGCCGAGCACGTCCGCCGCCCCCAGCCTCGACGACGTCGACCAGCGCCTGATCGCACTGCTGCGCCGCGACGCACGCATGACGACGGCGGCGCTGGCCGCCAAGCTCGGCGTGTCGCGCGGCACCGTGACGAACCGGCTGCGTCGGCTCGAGGACGCGCAGGTGATCCAGGGCTACACCGTGCGGCTGCGGCCCGACGCCGAGCCGCAGGGCATCCGCGCGTGGATGGCGGTGGAGGTGGAGGGCAACCAGACGCGCGAGGTCGTCGCGCACCTGATGGGCGAGCCGGGGCTGGTGGCGCTGCACGACACCAACGGCCGCTGGGACCTGCTGGCCGAACTCAGTGCGGGCTCGACCGCGGAGCTGTCCCAGGTGCTGGAGCGGATCCGCCTGATCAAGGGCATCCGCCACACCGAGACCAACATCCTGCTGGCCAGCTACCGCTGACCGGCGCGGACTCGGCGCACGCAGGCGCGCGCGTGCGCTTCAGGCTTCGACCGGCTGTGCGCGGCGCGGGGCCGCCGCGGTGTCGTCGTCCCCGTGCAGCAGCCCGAACAGGTTCTTCGGGTCCTGCGGCTGCGCCACGAGGTCGATGCGGCGGCCTACGCCGAGCGCCGTCGCGGCCTCGTGCACGAAGGCCAGCGCCGACAGGTCTTCCAGCGCGAAGCCGACCGAGTCGAACACGGTGACTTCGTCGGCGGCGCGGCGGCCCGGGTGGCTTCGGTTGAGCACGCGCCAGAATTCGGTGACGGGGAAGTCGGCCGGCATCTGCTGCAGGTCGCCTTCGATGCGCGTCTGCGGCTCGTACTCGACGAACACGCTGGCCGCTTCCAGCACACCCGGGTGCAGCTCGGTCTTGCCGGGGCAGTCGCCGCCGACGCCGTTGACGTGCATGCCCGGCTCGAGCATCTCGGGCGTCAGGATCGTCGCGCGCGTCTTGTCGGCAGTGACCGTGGTGACGATGTCCGCGCCGCGCACGGCCTCGGCCACGCTCGTGCAGACGGTCAGTTCCAGCCCCTGGCCGGCCAGGTTGGCCACGAGCTTGGCCGTGGCCTGCGGGTCGACGTCGAACTGCCGCAACTCGCGGATGCCGACGACGTCGCGGAAGGCCAGCGCCTGGAACTCGCTCTGCGCGCCGTTGCCGACCAGCGCCATCACGCGGCTGTCCGGACGCGCCAGCCGCTTGGCGGCCAGCGCCGACATCGCAGCGGTGCGGATGGCGGTGACCAGCGTCATCTCGGCCAGCAACTGCGGCGTGCCGGTGGCCACGTCGGCCAGCAGACCGAAGGCCATCACGGTGGGCAGCCCGGCGGCGGTGTTCTTCGGGTGGCCGTTGACGTACTTGAAGGCGAACTGCGCGGCGTCGGCCACCGGCATCAGCTCGATCACGCCGTCGCGCGAGTGGCAGGCCACGCGGGCGCTCTTGTCCCACTCGGGCCAGCGCAGGAAGTCCTGCTCGATGCGGCCGGCCACGCCGGCCAGGCAGGCCGGCAGGCCCTTGCGGCGCACCAGTCGCACGATGTCGTCGGCGCCCAGGTACAAGGTGCTGCCTCGCGCCAGGTCGGCGGCAGGCGCCGGGGTCTTGGTGTGGTGATGGTGACTGTGCATGCAGCCAGTGGGCCCAGGGCGCGCGCCAAACAGAAGCGCACATCCTGGCTCGATTCGACAGCTTACATAAGCAAAACGGCAGCCTCGGCTGCCGTTTTGTTCAATCATGGCCGCCCGGCGGGGCGGCCGGGCTGGCCCGGGCCGCTGTTCAGGCGGCCACCGCGCCCCCCCGGCGCGCACGCAGGCGCAGCAGCGGCGGCAGCGATTTCAACTCAC
>CALJUI010000100.1 GCA_937975735.1 uncultured Rubrivivax sp. | reverse complement strand
CCGACCTGGTCGGCAAGGTCGAGGCCGGCATCCCCGAGGACGACCCGCGCAACCCCGCGGTGATCGCCGACAACGTCGGCGACAACGTCGGCGACTGCGCCGGCATGGCCGCCGACCTGTTCGAGACCTACGCCGTCAC
Organism: uncultured Rubrivivax sp.; assembly: GCA_937975735.1. Taxonomy (GTDB): domain Bacteria; phylum Pseudomonadota; class Gammaproteobacteria; order Burkholderiales; family Burkholderiaceae_C; genus Rubrivivax. Next base: position 3,636 of record CALJUI010000100.1, on the reverse strand, counting down.
GCTGATCGCCACGATGGCCCTCGGCGCGCTGATGGTCAAGGGCGCCGGCGCCGCCGTCGTCTACCCGCTGCTGCTCGGCGGCGTGTCGATCATCGCGTCGATCATCGGCTGCGCCTTCGTCAAGGCGAGCCCGGGCATGAAGAACGTGATGCCGGCGCTGTACAAGGGCCTGGCGATCTCCGGCGCGATCTCGCTGGTGCTGTTCTATCCGGTCACGACGATGATGTTCCCGCAGGGCATCGAGATCGTCGGCGCCGGCAAGGTCGGCGCGATGCAGCTGTGGCTGTCGGGCGCCGTCGGCCTCGTGCTGACCGCTGCGCTGGTGTGGATCACCGAGTACTACACCGGCACCCAGTACAAGCCGGTGCAGCACGTCGCCCAGGCCTCCTCCACCGGCCACGCCACCAACATCATCGCCGGCATCGGCATCAGCATGAAGTCCACCGCCTGGCCGGTGATCTTCGTCTGCCTGTCGATCCTGGCCGCCTATGCGCTGGCCGGCCTGTACGGCATCGCGATCGCCGCCACCGCCATGCTGAGCATGGCCGGCATCGTCGTCGCGCTCGACGCCTACGGCCCGATCACCGACAACGCCGGCGGCATCGCCGAGATGTCGGACCTGCCGCCGGAAGTCCGCGACATCACCGACCCGCTCGACGCCGTCGGCAACACCACCAAGGCGGTCACCAAAGGCTACGCGATCGGCTCGGCCGGCCTCGCCGCCCTCGTGCTGTTCGCCGACTACACGCACTCGCTGGAAGCGCGCGGCATCAGTGCCAGCTTCGACCTGAGCAACCCGAAGGTCATCATCGGCCTGTTCATCGGCGGCCTGATCCCCTACCTGTTCGGCGCGATGGCGATGGAGGCCGTCGGCCGCGCCGCCGGCTCGGTGGTCGAGGAGGTGCGGCGCCAGTTCCGCGAGATCAAGGGCATCATGGAAGGCACCGGCAAGCCCGAGTACGGCAAGGCGGTGGACATGCTCACCGGCGCGGCGATCAAGGAGATGATGATCCCGTCGCTGCTGCCGGTGGTGGTGCCGATCGTCGTCGGCCTGGCGCTCGGCGCCGAGGCGCTCGGTGGCCTGCTGATGGGCACGATCGTCACGGGCCTGTTCGTCGCGATCTCGATGTGCACCGGCGGCGGTGCCTGGGACAACGCCAAGAAGTACATCGAGGACGGCAACCACGGCGGCAAGGGCAGCGAAGCCCACAAGGCCGCGGTCACCGGCGACACGGTCGGCGACCCCTACAAGGACACCGCCGGTCCGGCCGTCAACCCGCTGATCAAGATCATCAACATCGTCGCGCTGCTGATCGTGCCGATCCTGCCGGTGGGTGCCTCCACCGCGCCGGCGCACACGCCGATGGCGACGCCGCCGGCGATCGTGGCCCCGGCCGCCGACACCGCGGCGTCGATGCCGATGGCGGCACCCGCCTCGGCCGCGTCGGCGACGAACTGACCCGCTGATCGCCTGACCCCCAACGGCCCGCCTCGGCGGGCCGTTGTTCTTCCGGCCGACAATACCGGCATGACGCAACGCTTCGAGGTCCACCCGCAGAACCCGCAGCCACGCTTGCTGAAGCAAGCCGCCGACCTGCTGCACGCCGGCGGCGTCGTCGCGGTGCCGACCGACTCCAGCTACGCCCTCGTCTGCCACCTCGACGACAAGCCGGCCGCCGAACGGCTGCGCCGCATCCGCGAAGTCGACGCCAAGCACCACCTGACGCTGCTGTGCCGCGACCTGTCGGAACTGGCGACCTATGCGCGTGTCGACAACCGCCAGTACCGGATGCTCAAGCTGGGCACGCCCGGGCCGTTCACCTTCATCCTCGAAGCGACGAAGGAGGTGCCGCGGCGGCTGTCGCACCCGTCGCGGCGCACGATCGGCCTGCGCGTGCCTGACCACCGCGTGACGCAGGATCTGCTGGCGCTGTTCGGCGCGCCGCTGCTGGCGACGACGCTGATCCCGCCCGGCGAGACCGAGCCGATGAACGACGCCGAGCAGATCCAGGCGCGGTTCCAGAAGTCGCTTCAGGCGGTGCTGGATGCCGGCGCCTGCCCGATGGCGCCGACGACGGTGATCGACCTGAGCGGCGACGAACCCGAGGTGCTGCGCCTGGGCCGCGGCGACCCCGCGAGTCTCGGTCTGTAGTTCAGACCGCGGCGGTCACGACGACTTCGATCTTCCACTCCGGCTTGGCCAGCGCCGCCTGCACCGTCGCGCGCGGCGGCGTATGGCCCGGCACGACCCAGCGCTCCCAGACCGCGTTCATCGCAGCGAAGTCGGCCAGGTCGGCGAGGAAGATCTGGCAACGCAGGATCCGCGACTTGTCGGTGCCGGCGCGCGCCAGCAGCGCGTCGACCATCGCCAGCACCTGCTCGGTCTGGCCGGTGATGTCGGCGCTGCCGTCCTCGGCGACCTGGCCGGCGAGGTAGGCCACGCCGTTGTGCACGGCCATCTCCGACATGCGTGCGCCGACGTCGAATCGCTGGATCATCCCTGGTGCCCCTTCTTGCGGTGATGCGTCGCCGGCGCGGGCGCGGCGGCGGCCTTCTGACCGATCTTCGACTCGGTGCCGCTGATCAGCTTGCGGATGTTGCCCTGGTGGCGCCAGATCAGCAGCAGGCTCATCGGCACGATCGCGGCGATCGCCGGCTCCGCGCCCCAGATCAGCAGCTGGTAGAACGGCGCGAACGCCGCCGCGACGATCGACGCCAGCGACGCGAAGCGGAAGAAGGCGGCGATCAGCGCCCAGCTCAGCAACGTCGCCAGCCCGAGCATCGGATTCAGGGCCAGCAGCACGCCGGCGGCGGTGGCCACGCCCTTGCCGCCCTGGAAGCGGTGGTAGAGCGGCCACAGGTGGCCGAGGAAGGCGGCCAGGCCGACGAAGGCGACGGTCCATTCGCCGAGCCCGAAGCGCGGCCCGACGGCCAGCGCGAGCAGCACCGGGACATAGCCCTTCAGCGCGTCGAGCGCGAGCGTCAGCACCGCCGCGAGGCGGTTCCCGCTGCGCAGCACATTGGTCGCGCCGGGGTTCCTCGAGCCGAAGGTGCGGGGGTCGGCCAGCCCCATCGCGCGACTGACGATCACCGCGAACGACAGCGAGCCGATCAGGTAGCCGGCCAGCACGGCGAGGGCCGCGGCCACGGTGGTCATCCAGTCCATGGCCGCAGTTTAAGCGCCCGCCAGTGCGCACTGCACCGGCACGGCGCCGAGCGCATCGGTCAGCACCGCCGGCGCGATGCCGACCAGATAGCCGCGCCGGCCGCCGTTGATCAGGATGCGCGGCAGGTCGAGCACGCTGGCCTCGACGTAGACCGGCATCGCCTTGCGGGTGGCGAACGGCGAGGTGCCGCCGACCTGGTAGCCGCTGTGGCGCTGCGCGACGGCCGGATCGCAGGGTTCGACCGATTTCGCGCCGATCGCTCGCGCCAGGTTCTTCGTGCTGACCTGGCGGTCGCCGTGCATCAAGACGATCAGCGGCCGGGCGCGCTCGTCCTGCATCACGAGCGTCTTGACCACCTCGTGTTCGGTCACGCCGAGCTGGCACGCCTACTCGGCGGTGCCGCCGCGGTCCACGTCGTCGTAGGGGTGATCGGTGAAAGCCACCACGACATCGTCCAGAAACTGCGTAG
>CALJUI010000099.1 GCA_937975735.1 uncultured Rubrivivax sp. | reverse complement strand
GGGCCGCGCGGGCGGGCGCCGACGAGCAGCGCGTAGTCGGTGTCCTTGAAGCCGGTGGCCGGGTCGCCGTGCGCCTCCATGCCGGCCAGCAGCGGGAACGCGCAGTCCTCGAGTTCCATCATCACGCCCTTGAGCGCCTTCTGCGCCTTCTCGTCGGGGATCTCGAGCAGCTGCAGGATCACGGGCTGATCCTTGCCCAGCATCTCGCCGGCGGCGATGCGGAATAGCAGGGCATAGCCGATCTGGCCGGCGGCGCCGGTCACGGCCACACGGACGGGTTTCTTGCTCATGGGAACGCTCCTGGGAAGGGGGAATACGGGTTCACCCGCGATTCTATCGACGCGACGCTGACGCAACTCTTATGTCTTATGTAAGAGATGGGTTCACAATCGGGGGATGCCTGAGACCGCCGCCACCCCGCCGGACGCGCCGGAGTCGACGCCCTCCTTCAGCCCGCTGTACCGGCAGATCAAGGGCCTGATCGTGCGCAGCCTCGAGAGCGGCGAATGGAAGCCGGGCGAGGCGATCCCCAGCGAGACCGAGCTGGCGACGCGCTATCGCGTCAGCCAGGGCACGGTGCGCAAGGCGATCGACGAGCTGGCGGCCGAGAACCTGTTGGTGCGCCGGCAGGGCAAGGGCACCTTCGTCGCCACGCATGCCGAAGCCGGCACGCAGTACCGCTTCCTGCGGCTGCAGCCCGACGAGGGGCCGGCCGGCGGCATGCGCCGGCGGTTCCTCGACTGCCGCCGGCTGCGCCCCGCCGCCGCGGTCGCGCAGGCCCTCGACCTGAAGCCGACCGAGCAGGCGGTGCAGGTGCGGCGGCTGCTGCTCGCGGCCGATCGGCCGGTGGTGCTGGACGAGATCTACCTGCCGGCCTCGCGGTTCAAGGGCCTGTCGGCCGAACGCCTGTCCAGCTACCGCGGCCCGATGTACGCGTTCTTCGAGACCGAGTTCGACGTCCGCATGATCCGCGCCGAGGAGAAGATCCGTGCGGTGGCGGCGAGCGACGAAGTGGCGCGCCTGCTCGCGGTGTCGCCCGGCGCGCCGCTGCTGTCCGTCGAACGTCTGTCCTACACCTACGGTGACCGGCCGGTGGAGCTCCGGCGCGGCCTGTACAACACCCAGGCGCACCACTACCGCAACGAACTCGGCTGAACACGACCCAGGTCCGTGTAAGCCTGTTGCATTGCAATAAACTCCAGTGGGTTGGGTTGCAGCTACATGCCGCCAAGATGACAAGGACAAGCGATGGCTGACACCCTCAAAGAACGCCCCGTCTTCCGCAACACCCACGTGACCGACATCGTCGGCTACCGACTGCCGGCCGCGGGCATCGTCTCGATCCTGCACCGGATCAGCGGCGCGATCCTCTTCCTGCTGCTGCCCTTCGTGATCTGGATGTTCGACACCAGCGTCAGTTCGGAGTTCACCTACGACCAGTTCACCAGCGCCTTCGCGGTCGGTCTCGGGGCGGTGCCGGGCTGGTTCATCAAGCTGGTCGCGCTGGGCCTGATCTGGGCCTACCTGCACCACTTCATCGCCGGCGTCCGCCACCTGCTGATGGATGCCCGCCACACGGTGTCGAAGGCGCAGGGCCGCTCGTCGGCGCTGCTGACGCTGGCGCTGTCCGTCGCGCTGACGGTGGCGCTCGGCGCCAAGCTGTTCGGCCTGTACTGAGGAGCGCACGATGGCCGTCAATCATGGTTCGAAGCGCATCGTCGTCGGTGCGCACTACGGGTTCCGCGACTGGCTGAGCCAGCGCATCACCGCGGCGCTGATGGCGCTGTTCACGGTCGTGCTGCTGGTCCAGGTGCTGATGCCCGGTCCGCTCGGCTACGACCGCTGGGCCGGCATCTTCGCCGCGCAGTGGATGAAGCTGCTGACCTTCGTGGTCATCCTCGCGCTCGCCTACCACGCCTGGGTCGGCGTGCGCGACATCTGGATGGACTACGTCAAGCCGGTCGGCGTGCGCCTGTCGCTGCAGGTCGCGACGATCGTCTGGCTGCTCGGCTGCGTCGGCTGGGCCCTGCAAGTGCTCTGGAGGTTGTAAGCGAATGGCCGCATCGACTCTTCCGCGTCGCAAGTTCGACGTCATCATCGTCGGCGCCGGCGGTTCCGGCATGCAGGCCTCGCTGCGCCTGTCGCTCGCCGGCCTGAACGTGGCCGTGCTGTCCAAGGTGTTCCCGACGCGCTCGCACACGGTCGCCGCGCAGGGCGGCATCGGCGCGTCGCTGGGCAACATGTCCGAGGACAACTGGCACTACCACTTCTACGACACGATCAAGGGCTCCGACTGGCTCGGCGACCAGGACGCTATCGAGTTCATGTGCCGCGAGGCGCCGAAGGTCGTCTACGAGCTCGAGCACTTCGGGATGCCGTTCGACCGCAACCCCGACGGCACGATCTACCAGCGCCCCTTCGGCGGCCACACCGCGAACTACGGCGAGAAGCCGGTGCAGCGCGCCTGCGCCGCGGCCGACCGCACCGGCCACGCGATGCTGCACACGCTGTACCAGCAGAACGTTAAGGCGCGCACGAACTTCTTCGTCGAGTGGATGGCGCTGGACCTGATCCGCGACGCCGACGGCGACGTGCTCGGCGTCACCGCGCTCGAGATGGAGACCGGCGACGTCCACATCCTCGAGGCCAAGACCACCTTGCTGGCCACCGGCGGCGCCGGCCGGATCTACGCCGCCAGCACCAACGCCTTCATCAACACCGGCGACGGCCTCGGCATGGCCGCGCGTGCCGGCATCCCGCTGGAGGACATGGAGTTCTGGCAGTTCCACCCGACCGGCGTGCACAACGCCGGCGTGCTGCTGACCGAGGGCTGCCGCGGCGAGGGCGCGATCCTGCGCAACAGCGAGGGCGAGCGCTTCATGGAGCGCTACGCGCCGACGCTGAAGGACCTGGCACCGCGCGACTTCGTCAGCCGCTGCATGGACCAGGAGATCAAGGAAGGGCGCGGCTGCGGCCCGGACAAGGACTACATCCACCTGGACATGACGCACCTGGGCGGCGACACGATCATGAAGCGCCTGCCCAGCGTGTTCGAGATCGGCCACAACTTCGCCAACGTCGACATCACCAAGGAGCCGATCCC
>CALJUI010000098.1 GCA_937975735.1 uncultured Rubrivivax sp. | reverse complement strand
GTTCGCGTTCGCGCGCGTCGGCCAGCGCGCGGCCGTCGCGCTGCGATTCGGCTTCGGCGACGGCGCGACGCAACTCATCGCGCTTCGTGCGCAGCGCGTCCAGATTGGTCTGCCCCGCCTCGGCCTGGACCTTGGGCAGGCGCTCGGCGTAGCCCTTGCGGCGGTTGTCCAGCATGTCGCGGTAGGTGCCGAGGTCCTCGGCCCAGCGGGTCAGGTTGGCGAGCAGGAAGCGCAGGTCGCGCTGGTCCTTCAGCGCTTCCTGGAAGCCGTGCGAGGCGAGCAGCGGCGCGAGATGCGCCGGGTGCGGGATCTCGGGCAGCGACTCGGCCTTCCACAGCCAGCCGAGGTCGGCGCCGGGGTTGCGCTCGAGCAGCGCGTCGACCAGCTTGCCGGCACGCACCGCGGCGATGGTCTGGTCGAGCGCGACGCTCTCGCGGTCGTAGGCGGCGATCGCCTGCTGGTAGCCGTCGTGGGCCTGGCCGTAGGCCTTGAGCTCCGCGTAGGCGTAGGGCACCGCGAGTCGTGCCTCGAGCACCGACGGGTCGCTGGCGTCGCGGCCCTCGAGTTCCTGCCAGGGCACGAGCGCGAGCTCGGGCTTCTTCAGCGCCGCGGCCGCCCAGCCGAAGCCGAGCAGGGCCTTGTTGGCGAACGGGCCGTGCAGCCGCACGCGCTCGAGGTGCTCTCGGGCCATCGCCGGTTGGTCGGCCTGCAGCGCGGCGAAGCCGAGCGCGAGGTTGGCCTTGTCGCGCAGGCTGCGCTGCTCCTCGCTGGCCGCCGGCATCTTGCCGAGACCCGCGAGCCACTCGCTGCCCTGGGCCGGATCGCCGGCGCGCACCAGCGCGACGCCGAGGTTGAAGCGCGCGTAGGGCGTGCCCTTGGCGCCGGCGGCCAGCCGGGCCAGCGTGTCGGTGGCGCCGGCGTAGTCGGCGCGCGCGATATGCAGTTGCGCGGCGAGCAGCTGGCGCTCCTCTTCCAGTTCGCCGGCCAGCGGCGCGGCGACCCGGGCGAGCGCGCGCTCGGCCTCGTCGGGAAGGCCGCGCTGCCAGCGGATCTTGGCGAGGAAGTACCAGGCGCGGTCGCGCATCGCCGGCGTCGTGCCCTGTTCGGCCAGCCGCCCGAAGATGTCCTCGGCGGCCTGGTGCAGGCCGTAGGACAGCAGCAGGCCGCCGCGCAGCGCCTCGGCCTCGTCGCCGTGCGGCGGCAGGCGGTCGAAGTGCTGCGAGGCCATCAGCGTCGTGACGGCCTGGAAGTCCTTGCCCTGGTAGAAGTGGAACAGCGCATCGCCCCAGTGCGGCGCGCGCACCTCGCCGCCGACGGCCAGCGTGGCCGTCGCGACGAGACCGATGCAGAGCCAGTGCTTCACTGCCAGACCTTGACCTCGAACTCGGGCTGCAGCTTGGCTTGTCTGTCCTGGATGCGCAGCTCGATGTACTTGGCGTCGGTGGCCTTCTCGAACTTGACCGTCGCGCCGCGGCGGTAGTCGCGCTCGTGCGGGCCGCGGCCGGTGAAGAAGGCGGTCAGCTCGTGCTCGCCGGCGCGCAGGTTGCCCAGGTGCAGGCGCTGCACGCCGCCGCGGTGCAGGGCCTGCACCTCGAGCGGCGTGTACAGGTGGTTCGCGACGACCTTGTCGCCGAGCTTGACCTGCACCGACTCGAGCTCGAACAGCTTGCCGACGTCCATCGACACGAAGACCGCGACCTGGGTGTTGGCCGGGAACAGCAGTTCTTCCTCCAGCACCAGCAGGTCGCGGTTGAGCTGGATCACCTGGGCCTTGACGTCCTCGATGCGGGCGTCGAGCGCCTGTGCGGCGGGCTGGTCCTTCGGTGCGGCGGCGGACGGCGCAGCGGCGACGGTGGCCGGCGCCTTGTCCTGCGCGGCCGCGGCGAGCGCGGCCAGGCCGAGGATCAGCGCGGCGGCGAGCTCAGAAGCTCGCCGAGACCTGGATCTGGAGGACATGGGCGTTGTGGGCATAGGGCTGTCCGTTGCGGAGGTCGGTGAACTCTTTGAAGTCGAAGCGCTTGAATTCGTAGGCGCCGGAGACCTTGACGTCGTAGCGTGCCGGCAGGCTGGCCACCGCATAGGTCACGCGGCCGCCGATGCCGAAGCTGCTGAAGGCGCTGAGCTGGCGGTTGCGCGTCAGGTAGGTCGTCTCGCTGCTGGCGTTGTCGCTGTAGAACAGCGCCGCGCCCTGCGAATAGCCGCGCACGAAGGCGTCGGCGAGCCAGGTCGTGCCGCGGAAATAGCGGCTGCCGCCGAGCTCGAAGGTGTGCGCCTTGATGTCCCAGGTGTCCCAGAAGTAGCGGTACTCGGCGCGCACCGAGGCCTGTTCGCCGACCGCGGTGATCGAGCGCAGCTTGACCGCACGGCTCGACCGCGTGCGCGGCATGCGCTCGGGGACGAAGGCACCGAATACGCGTGCGGCGCGATAGGGGCTGCCGAGGTAGCCGTCGTCCGACACCGCCTCCAGGTTCACGCTGGCCAGCCAGCGCGGGCTCAGGACCTGCGTGACGCCGACCCGGTACTGCCAGTGGCGGGCCGTGTCGAGGAAGGACGGCTCGTTCTTCTTTCCGACCTCGTCGCTGCCGCGGGAGAAGCCGAAGAGCACCGTCGTCATGCCGCCGAAGACCTCCTGCGACACGTCCAGGCTGACGGTGTTGGCGTCGTAGTCGGGCTCGCGGCTGGCCGACATCGACAGCGAGATCAGCGAATCGCGCACCGCCACGTCGAGGCCGACGCCGAACTCGGTGCGCGTCTCCTTGAACGGGCTGGCGGTGGTGACCACGTCGATCGACGCGTTGCTGACCGCGTCGACGTAGTACGAGGCGCTGGCCGACACGCGGTCGGCCAGGCTCTTGCGCACCAGCAGCGCCGGGCCGATGGCGCTCATGCCGCCGCCGTCGTAGACGTGGAACATCGCCTCGGCGCGGTTCGGTGGCACGTCGACGGCGGCCGCCGGATGCGCGGCGAACAGCCCGCCGATCAGCCCGGCGGCGCGGGCGGCCAGCCGGCCCAGCATGGAGATCTCGCGCTCAATTGCAGCCACAGCCGCCTCCCTGCACGCCGGTGGCGCCGCGCGCGCCCTCGCGCACGACGTGCACGTGTTCGCGGTGCTTGTCGAGCAGGCCGTGGCGCGACAGCTGCATCACCGGGTCGGCGAGCTTCTCGCGCTCGTAGGGCTTGACCCAGGGCTCGGTGGCGCAGCCGGCGAGCACGCCCGCGGCCATGATGGCGATCAGTCGCTTCATTCCTTCACCAGCGCCCGCACCTGCTGCTCGTAGGCGTTCTCGACGCCCTCGCGGTAGCCCTTGTGCACGTAGCGCACGCGGCCGTCGCGGTCGATCACGAAGGTGGTCGGCATCGCGCTCAGGCCGTACAGGCGGCTGACGTCCTTCGCCGCATCGAGCAGCACCGGGAACTTCACGCCGAGCGCGGCGGCGGCGGCGCTGGCCTTCTTCGGGTCGTCGTCGATGTTCACGCCCAGCAGCTTGAAGCCGGCGTCGCCGTACTTGTCGTGCAGGCGATTCAGGTGCGGCATCTCCTGCTTGCAGGGGCCGCACCAGCTGGCCCAGAAGTTGATCATCACGACCTGGCCGCGCTGTTCGCCCAGGCGCAGGTTGGGGCCGTTCAGGGTCTTCAGCGTGAAGTCCGGCGCGGGCTTGTCGGCGATCGCGCTGCCGCAGATCAGGGCCGCTGCGAGCAGGGGCATCAGGCGCAGGGTCATGGCGGGGTCCCTCAGAAGAAGAAGCTGAAGCCGGCGGTGACTTCGAGGTTCTGGGTGCTCTCGCGGCGGCCGAGCAGGTCGAGCGAGTAGATGTGGTCGCGCACGTCCAGGCGCACCGCGCTGCGGTCGCCCAGCAGCAGCCGCATGCCGAAGCCGAGGTTGAAGGTCTGCCGCGTCTGCTGGTTGAACTTGGTGCTGCCGACGCCGCCGATCAGGAAGAACGAGGTCGCCTTGGCGCGGTTGGCGCCGAAGAAGACCTCGCCCGGCAGCAGGTTGTAGCCGGCCGAGAGGTTGTAATAGCTCAGCGTCTCGGTGCCGGACGGGAAGATGCCGCCCGGCAGGATCTGGCGGTAGTTCTCGTCGCTGACCTTGGTGCTGGCGTAGACGCCCTCGACGAAGAAGTCCTCGGTGATGTGGTAGCCCAGCCGAAGCCCGACCACGCCGCTGGAGCCGAAGTTCTGCGTGCCGTAGGTGCCGGCGAGCAGGCCGACCTCGAAGTCGCGCGACGGGATGCGCGGCAGCTTGACGTCGCGCCGGTCGACCTGCGGCACGACGGCCTGGCCCTCGCCGGGCTTCCTGTCCTGGGCGGACGCCGGGGTCGCCGCGGCGGCGGCCAGGGCGAGAACGCTGTGGGCAAGCAGGGTGGTCGCGCGCATGGGATCGGCTTTCAGAAGAAGAAGGACAGGCCGGCCGTGAACGCGCGGTACTCGCCGTTGCGTGCATCGGACAGGAAGGCGGTGTAGATCGAGTAGTCGACGCGCATCACGAAGCGGTCGCTGAGGTAGTAGCGCAGGCCGAGCGCGGCGTTGGCCAGGTTGACGTTGGTCGGCAGCGCGCCGACCAGGCTCGGGTTGGGCAGGTTGTTGAACTTGCCGACGCCGATCCCGAAGTAGGGCGACCAGCGGCGGTCGGACCAGGGCTCGCTGGTCAGGTTCAGGTGCCAGTAGTCGGTGCCCGAGAACAGGCCCTGGACCTGGCCCAGGCTGCCCTCGACGGCGATCGTGTCGGCCAGCCGGTAGCTGGCCCACATCTTCAGCATCGGCTCCTTCTCGAAGCGGCCGAGCGAGCTGCCCATCTCGAGGCGGCGGCGCAGGTAGTCGTCGACCGCGACGTCGAAGAAGCGCTTGCGCTCGCCGCCGGCGGTCAGCGTCGTCGCGAGCTGCGGCCGATGCACCCAGCCGACCTTGCCGCCGGCGGTGCGCACGCGGTACCAGTCGGTGCGACGCAGTTCGATCTCGATCCACTCGGC
>CALJUI010000097.1 GCA_937975735.1 uncultured Rubrivivax sp. | reverse complement strand
CTGGCCGAACTCCGCGCCTCGGCGCTCGCCAACGTCGGCGCGGCCGCCGCCGCGCCGCTGCCGCTGGCGGTGCCCGGCGCGACGCCGAACCCGGCGTCCGGCCGCTGGGCGTTCGCCGGCCGTCTGCCCGACGGCCGCGCGGTGCAGGAACAGCTGGCGGTCTTCGTCCGCGGCACCCGGGTCTTCCAGGCGACCGCCGTCGGCGACGCGCTGCCGCCGGAGGCCGTCGAGACCTTCTTCGGCACGCTGCGGACGCCGCCGTGAAGACCATCTTCCTGGCGTTCGCCTTCGCCTACTTCCTGTCCGCGCTGCTGCGCGCGGTGACCGCGACCCTGGCGCCGGCCTTCACCGCCGAACTCGGGCTGCGCGCGGGCGACCTCGGCCTGCTTGCCGGCGCCTACTTCTTCGGCTTCGCGGCGATGCAGCTGCCGCTCGGCCGCGCGCTCGACCGCTTCGGGCCGCGCCGCGTGCTGCTCGTGCTGATGTCGCTGGCGGTGGTCGGCTGCGCCGCCTTCGCCTGGGCCGACGCGCTGCCCGGGCTGCTGGCGGCGCGGGTGCTGATCGGCATGGGCGTGTCGGCCTGCCTGATGGCGCCGCTGACCGCCTACCGGCGGCTGTTCAGCCCCGGCGTGCAGCTGCGCGCCAACTCGTGGATGCTGATGACCGGCTCGTTCGGCATGCTGGCCTCGACGCTGCCGGTGCAATGGCTGCTCCCGGTGATCGGCTGGCGCGGCCTGTTCGTCGCGGTGGCGGCGCTGCTGGCGCTGGCGATGGCGCTGGTCCTGTGGCTGGTGCCTCGCGACGAGGTGCCGCCCGCCGCGCCAGCCGCCGCGGCGGCCCCGAGCGGCTACGCCGCGATCGTCCGCCACCCGCTGTTCCTGCGCCTGCTGCCGCTCGGCTTCACGCTGTACGGCGGCATGATCGCGGTCCAGTCGCTGTGGGCCGGGCCCTGGCTGACCCGGGTCGCCGGCTGGACGCCCGACGAAGCGGCGCGCGGGCTGTTTGCCATCAACCTGTCGATGCTGCTGACCTTTCTGACCTGGGGGCTGGTGATGCCGCGCCTGAGCGCGCGCGGCATCGACGCGCTCGCGCTGGTGCGCTGGGGCGTGCCGGTCAGCCTGGCGCTGCTGGCGGCGACGGTGGCGCTCGGCGCACAGGCCGGCGCGCTGTGGTGGGCGGCCTGGTGCGTGAGCAGCACCTGCGTGTCGCTCAGCCAGCCGGCCATCGGCCAGGCCTTCGACACCGCGCAGGCCGGTCGCGCGCTGTCGGCCTACAACCTGGCGATCTTCGCCGGCGTGTTCTGCGTGCAGTGGGGCATCGGGCTGGCGATCGACGCGCTCGCCGCCGCCGGACTGGGGGTGGAACGGTCGTTCCAGGCGGCCTTCGGCGGCTTCGCGCTGTGCTGCGCGCTGTCCTACGGGTGGTTTCTTCGCCGCAGCGCACCATAATGCGCGCATGGCTTCCGTCCTGATCCTGGCCCACGCGCCGCTGGCTTCCGCGCTGAAGGCGGTCGCCAGCCACGTCTACCCGGAGCGCGGGCCGGACATCGCCGTGCTCGACGTGGCGCCGCAGGCCACCCCCGAGCAGGTGCAGGCCCAGGCCCAGGCGCTGATGGCGCAGCGCCCGGGGGCCGACTGGCTGGTGCTGGTCGACGTGTTCGGCGCCACCCCGTGCAACGCGGCGCTGCGCCTGGTCGATCCGGTGCACGTGCGCGTGCTGGCCGGCGTCAACGTGCCGATGCTGTGGCGGGCCCTGTGCTACGCCGACGAGTCGCTCGACGCGCTCGTCGCCCGCGCCCAGTCCGGCGCCGGCCAGGGCATCATGCCGCTCGCCGGCGCCCGACCGATCCCGCAGCAATCCACCCCCCGCCCGCGTGCCGACGACGACCATCCTCATCCGCAATAAGCTCGGCCTGCACGCCCGCGCCTCGGCCAAGCTGACCAAGCTGGCCGGCAGCTTCCCCTGCGAGGTGCATCTGTCGCGCAACGGCCGCCGCGTCAACGCCAAGAGCATCATGGGCGTGATGATGCTGGCCGCCGGCCTGGGCAGCGAGATTCAGATCGAGACCGAAGGCGAGCAGGCCGACGAGGCGATGGCGCAGCTGCGCGCGATGATCGAGGACCGCTTCGGCGAGGGCGAGTAGCCGCCTCAGGCTGCGCCGTTCGAGAAATGGCGCGCGTAGGCGGCCGGCAGGTCGCGCAGGCGCAGCATCATCGGCAGGTCGGCGACCTGGAAGTCCGGATCCCAGGCCGGTTCGCCGATCAGTCGGCCGCCGCAGCGCAGATAGCCCTGGATCAGCGCCGGCGTCGCCAGGTCGCCGCCGGGGGCCGGTGCCTCGACCGGCAGCCGCCGTCGCGGCAGCACCTGCAACTCGGGCGGCGCCAGATGCTCGCGCGCCAGCCGCGCCCACAGCGCCAGTGCCGCTCCGCCGCCGTCGCGTGCCCCGACGCTGGCCGCACCGATCACCGCGGCGAAGCGGTTGCGGTCCATGAACCCGAACAGTCCGCCCCACAGCGCGAGCATCGTGCCGCCGCGTCGCCAGTCCGGGTGCACGCAGGCGCGGCCGAGCTCGACCAGGCCGTCGCGCCGGCCGCGCAGCCGGAAAAGGTCGAACTCGGTCTCGAGGTAGAAGCTGCCGGCGCGCCGCGCGGCATCGGCGGTGAGCACGCGGTAGGTGCCGACGACCTGGTCGCCGGCGATGGCCAGCAGGTGCTCGCAGAAGGGATCGAACAGGTCGGCGTCGTGGCCGGCCGGCGTGCCCGGCGGCGGCGACAGGGTCGCGCCCAGCTCCTCGGCGAAGACCTGGTAGCGCAGGCGCTGGGCGGCGCGCAGGTCGGCCTCGTCGGCCGCCCAGCGCACCGAAGTCAGGGTGGCCCGGGGGCGCGGCGCGGGCTCGAACCGCCGCGGCAGGGTCGACGTGGCGGGCGGGCTCGGCAGGGACAGGGTGATCATGGCGGCGATGCTCGCGCCCGACGATGACACCGCGATGAGCGCGCGGTGACCGGCGCATGACAGCCGGCCGCTGCGCTACAGTGAAACCATGAGCATCCAGGTCTTCGGCATCCCGGTCTCGCGCGGCGTCGCGATCGGTCGCGCCGTGCTGGTGGCCTCCAGCCGCGTCGACGTCGCGCACTACTACGTCGCCGCCGACCGGCTCGACCACGAGGTCGACCGGCTGCGTCAGGCGCGCGACGCGGTCGCCGCCGAGATCGAGGTGCTGCAGCGCGACCTGCCGAAGGAGGCGCCGCACGAGATCTCGGCGCTGCTCGACGTGCACCTGATGCTGCTGCGCGACGACATGCTCAGCAGCGCCACCAAGGACTGGATCGTGCAGCGCCACTACAACGCCGAATGGGCGCTGTCGGCACAGCTCGAGGTGCTGGCGCGCCAGTTCGACGAGATGGAGGACGACTACCTGCGCGAGCGCAAGGCCGACCTCGAGCAGGTCGTCGAACGGCTGCTGCGCCACCTCGCGCTGAGCGACGGCGAATCGGCCGCGGCGCTGGTGCCGCTGGCACAGGACGCGCGGGACTTCGCCGGCGAGGATCCTCTGGTGCTGGTGGCCAGCGACGTCGCGCCGGCCGACATGCTGCACTTCAAGAACAGCGTGTTCACCGGCTTCGTCACCGACGTCGGCGGTCGCACCTCGCACACCGCGATCGTCGCGCGCAGCATGGACATCCCGGCCGTGCTCGGCGCCCGCGAGGCGAGCCGGCTGATCCGCCAGGACGACTGGCTGGTCATCGACGGCGACGCTGGCGTCGTCGTCGTCAACCCGTCGCCGATCGTGCTCGAGGAGTACCGCTTCCGGCAGCGCCAGGACGAGCTCGAGCGCGCGCGGCTCGACCGCCTGCGCCACACGCCGGCGGTGACGCTGGACGGCGAGAAGGTGCGCCTGCTGGCCAACATCGAGATGCCCGACGACGCCGCCGCCGCGGTGGCCGCCGGCGCGGTCGGCGTCGGCCTGTTCCGCAGCGAGTTCCTGTTCATGAACCGCGGCGAGGACCTGCCCGGCGAGGACGAGCAGTACGAGGCCTACCGCGCCGCGGTGACCGCGATGCAGGGGCTGCCGGTGACGATCCGCACCGTCGACATCGGCGCCGACAAGCCGCTCGAGCGGCTGACGGTGGCCGAGCTGCGCCACGAGCACGTGCTGAACCCGGCGCTGGGCCTTCGCGCGATCCGCTGGAGCCTGTCCGAGCCGAGCATGTTCCGTCAGCAGCTGCGCGCGCTGCTGCGCGCCGCCGCGCACGGCCGCGTCGACATCCTGCTGCCGATGGTCGCGCACGTGTCCGAGGTGCGCCGCTCGCTCGAGGCGCTGGCCAAGGCGCGCGCGCAACTCGACGAGGCCGGCATCGCCTACGGGCCGGTGCGGATCGGCGCGATGGTCGAGGTGCCGGCGGCGGCATTGATGATCGAGCAGTTCCTGCCGCACCTGGACTTCGTGTCGATCGGCACCAACGACCTGATCCAGTACACGCTGGCGATCGACCGCGCCGACGACGAGGTCTCGCACCTGTTCGACCCCTGGCATCCGGCCGTGCTGCGGCTGATCCACGGCACGATCGCCGCGGCGCAGGCGGCCGGCAAGGAGGTCAGCGTCTGCGGCGAGATGGCCGGCGACGCGGCCTTCACCGACCTGCTGCTGGCGATGGGCCTGCGCTGCTTCTCGATGCACCCGGCGCGGGTCGCGTCGATCAAGCAGCGCGTGCTGCGCGTCGACACGCGCCGGCTGCGCGCCGCGCTGGCCGCCGTGCTCGCCGCCGACTCACCCCAGGCCGAGGCCGAGCGCGCCTTCGGCAGCGCGACGCTGCCTCACTGAGCTTGCGCGACCGCGCGGCAGCCGGCGTAGGCGTCGAGCGCACGCCGGTAGACCCGGGTCTGCACGCCCATCAGTCCGAGGACGGTGTGGAACAGGTGGTCGTGGCTCAGTTCGGCCTCGCGCAGCGAGGCCAGGCAGGCCGGGTCGGCGATGCCGCGATGGGCCAGCGCCGGCGAGGTCCACTGGATCCACGGCACCTGCTTCTGCGCGTCCGGCGCGATCGCCCAGGGCAGGCCGTGCAGGTAGATCTGGCCCTCGCCGAGCGACTCGCCGTGGTCCGAGACGTAGAGCATCGCGGTGTCGTAGCGGGCCGACTGGGCCTTCAGCCAGCCGATCGTCGACGCGAGGAACCGGTCGGTGGCGAGGATCGAGTGGTCGTACGCGTTGACCACCTGCTCGCGCGCGCAGTCCTGCAGTGAGGCGTTCTCGCATTCCGGCCCGAAGCGCTTGAGTTCTGGCGGCGAGCGGCGGTGGTAGGCCGGGCCGTGGCTGCCCATCTGGTGCATCACCAGCACGACGCCGCGGCGGCGCGCCTCGGCCGGCAGCGCGGCCAGGCGCTGGTCCAGCCCCTGCAGCATCACCCCGTCCAGGCACTCGCCGTCGTGGCACAGCGCCCGGTCGGTCGCGTCGGTGTGCGTGTTCGGCACGCGGTCGCACACCCCCTTGCAGCCGGCCTGGTTGTCGAGCCACAGCACCGCGAGGCCGGCGCGCTGCAGCACATCGAGCAGGTTCTCGTGGTTCGCGTCGCGGTCGGCGAAGCCGTCGCGGCCGAGGTGCGAGAACATGCACGGCAGCGATGCGGCGGTGCTGGTGCCGCAGGACGTGACGCGGCGCAGGCTGACCAACCCGGGCTCGCGCGTCAGCGCCGGCGTCGTGTCGCGCGCGTAGCCGTTCAGGCCGAAGTGGTCGCTGCGCGCGGTCTCGCCGACCACCAGCACGAGCAGCGTCGGCCGGGTGGGGTCGGCCACCAGGTGCGCATCCTCGCCAATGCGCCGGAACTCGCGCGCCGCCGGACGCAGCGGCGCCGCTGCGACGCTGCCGAGCGCATAGATCGAATTCAGCGGATTGATCAGGTAGCGCAGCGACTTGTGCTCCCGCATCGTCGCGGCGAAGGCCGGGAAGGCGGCCAGCACCGCGAGCACGGCGACCGCCAGCGCCACCAGCGACCAGCCGGCGTTGCGCAGCACCTGCCGACGCCACGGCGCCTGACGCACCGGCCACAGCCACAGCAGCGCCGCGGGCACCGCGCCCAGGCCAAGCAGCGACAGCCAGAACGCGCGCCCCATCAGGTCAGCGCTCTCGCGCGGATGGGTCTGCACGACGTTGACCATCATCGACGGGTCGATGACCACGCCGTAGGCCGACATGAAGTGCGCCCCGATCGCGGTGACGATCAGCAGCACCGCGATCGTCGGCTTGAGCGTGCGGCGCCAGGCCAGCGGGCCGATCAGCGCCGTCAGCATCGCGGCGATCGCGACCACGAAGGCCGCCCCGAATCGCCAGCCGGCGGGCCCCTGCAGCACGTGCAGGTCGGCCAGTGCGCGCCACAGCGCGAGGTTGCCGGCCGCGGCCATCCACAGGCTGGCCGCGGCGATCAGCCAGAACGGGTGCGTGCCCCGGCGCGAGAAGTTCATCGTCATGTCCAGACCCGATTCAGGCCGCCGCGGCGGAACGCGGCATCGACCACGGCGGCAGTGGCCGCACAGACCCACAGCGTCCACAGCGTGTGGCTGGTGAAGTGCGCGCCGCGCAGCTGCTGCGACAGCCCGAGCAACGCGCCGACGGCGAGCGCCAGCGCCAGCCAGCGCCAGGCGATGACGGGATGCCTGCGCCGCCAGACCAGCCAGCCGCCGACGAAGGCAAAGCCGGAGCTGGCGTGTCCGGCCGGAAAGCAGTGCCCGCCGCCGCCGTCGGCCTGCCAGAAGGTCGACCAGTGCGACAGCCAGGGCGCCATGCCGCCGAAGGGCGACAGGTCCCAGGGGCAGTTGGCGCCGCTGGCGCGCTTGAGCAGGTTCACCGCCAGCACGGCCAGCAGGGGCGTCGACGCCAGCTGCAGGCGCTCGGCGAGCGTCAGGTCGCGCAGCGCACCGACCGGCCACCACACGCCCAGGCATAGCAGCAGCGCCACCGCCCAGGCCAGCTTGTGCGCACCGTCGTGCAGCACGACCGTGAGCCACCAGTTGTCGCGCAGCGCGAAACCTGCGGCCGAGCCCGACCAGCGGGCCACGGACAGGTCCAGGCCGCTGGCGTCCCAGGCGAGCAGCAATGCCCCGGTCAACGCAAGCATCGACGCGGCGGCGGCGGAACGGTGTCGGGCGGTCACGGCCGGGCGACTGTCGACGGTGCCGCTTAACGCCCACTTAACCGGCAGAATCGGCCCATGCGAGTTCTGGTCGTCGAGGACGATCCCGGCATCACCGAAGGCCTGCGCGCCGGGCTCAAGCGGCACGGCTGCGCGGCGGACTTCGTGGCCACGCTGGCCCGGGCCGACGCGGCGCTGGCGGTCGAGACCTACGACATCGTGCTGCTGGACCTCGGTCTCCCCGACGGCGACGGTCTCGCGCTTCTGCGCCGGCTGCGCGCCGGCGGCGATGGGGCGCAGCTGCCCGTGCTCGTGATGACGGCACGCGACGAGGTCGCGTCCCGCATCGGCGGGCTGGACCTCGGCGCGGACGACTACCTGACCAAGCCCTTCGACGTCGACGAGCTGGCCGCGCGCATGCGCGCGCTGCGTCGGCGTTCGGTGGGGCGCTCCGAGCCGCGGCTGCAGCTCGGCGCGGTCGAGATCGACCCCGCGGCCCGCGCCGTGCGCCGCGACGGCCAGGCAGTGGAACTGACCGCGCGCGAGTTCGACGTGCTGCGCGCGCTGGCCGAGGTCCGCCCGCGCGTGCTGTCGCGTGCGCAGATCGAGGCCGCGCTGTACGCCTTCGACGCCGCCGCGCCGGACAGCAACGCGGTCGAGGTGCATGTGCACCGGCTGCGGCGCAAGCTCGGCGAGGGCGTGATCCGCACGATGCGCGGTGTCGGCTATTTCGTCCCGGCCGACCCGGCATGAAGCCGGCCACGCTGTCCGGTCGGCTGCTGACCTGGGCCATCACGACGCTGGTCGTCCTGTGGGCGGCGTTCGCCGCGGTCGGCTACCTGACCGGCGCCGAGGAAGCGATCGAGCTGAGTGACTCGCACCTGGCCGCGGTGGCCCAGGTCACGCTCGGCGATCCGCCGCAGGCGCCGCACGCCGAGGAGTTCCCGACCTCGCTGACGGTGGTCGTGTGGGATGCCGACGGCCGGCTGCTGCAGCACCGCGGCCCGGCCCCGGTGCCGGCCTTCGACCAGCGCGAGGGCCACTTCGACCTCGACCTGGGCACGCCACCGACGCGCTGGCGCGTGTTCTCGCGCTGGTCGGCGGACACGCCGCGCCGCAAGGTCACCGTGCTCGGCGACGCCGGCCTGCGCGACGCGCTGGCGCTGGACGTGGCCGGTGACATCGCCGAGCCGGGCCTGTGGCTGTTGCCGGTTGCGGTGCTCGTGCTCGGCCTCGTCGTGCGACGCGGCTTGAAGCCCCTGCGCGAGCTCTCGGAGGAGGTGCATGCCCTCGACGTGCGCCGCCCCGAGCCGCTGCGCGCCGGTCGCGGCCATGCCGAGCTGCGCGCCGTCGCCGACGCGATCGACACCCTCGGCGAGCGCTACCGGGCTGCGCTGGACCGCGAGCGGCAGCTGGCCAGCGAGTTCGCGCACGAGCTGCGCACGCCGCTGACCTCGATCGCGCTGCAGGCCAACGCGCTGCGCCAGCCGAGCGCCCCGGAGGAACGGGCCACCGCGCTGCACCGCCTAGAGCAGGACGCGCTGCGCGCCGGCGAAGTGCTGACTGCGCTGCTCGCGCTGGCGCGCGCCAGCCGCGCCGAGCTTGGCGAGGCCGCACAGCCCGTCGAACTCGCCGAGCTCGCGCGCGGCGTCGTCGGCGAGTTCGCGCAGGCCGCGCTCGACAGCGGCCACACGCTCGAGTTCGAGGCCGACGCGCCGCTCAAGATCGAAGGCCACCCGGTGCTGCTGGAGATGGCGCTGCGCAACCTGATCGACAACGCGATCGGGCATACCGCGCGCGGCACGCGCATCGAGGTGCGGTTGGATGCGGCGCAGCGCTGGCTGCAGGTCAGCGACGATGGCCGGGCGACGACCCCGGACCCGACCCGACATCTCGGGCTGGGCCTCGGCCACCGCGTGATCGACAAGGTGGCTTCGGTGCACCGGGCGGCGTTCGGCCCGGCCGACCCACCGGCCGGCTTCGTCCGCAGCTACCGGCTGTCCTGGCCGCTCAGACCATGAAGCCGAGGTTGCGCCGGGCCGGATCGAACTGGGCCAGGTTCGGGAACACGTCGGCGAGCTGCGTCGGCGACAGGCCGAACCAGGCGCCCAGCGTCGCGCCGAGCTGATCGACCGAGACCTCGGGCAGCATCGAGCCGTTGCCGAGCTGGTCGGGGCTGCTGTCGAAGTTGTTGTTGTTCGTGTTCTTCAGGCCCAGCACCGGGAAGCGCCCGTACAGGTCGCCGCCGCGCACCGCGCCACCCATCACGAAGTGGTGCGAGCCCCAGCCGTGGTCGGTGCCGTCGCCGTTGCTGGTGAAGGTGCGGCCGAAGTCGCTGGCGGTGAAGGTCGTCACCAGGTTGCGCGCGCCCAGCGCACCGAGCGCGCCGTCGAAATAGTCGAGCGCCTGCGACAGCCGGGCCATCAGGTCGGCGTGGTTGCGGTTCTGCAGGTCGTGGGTGTCGAAGCCGCCCATGCTGACGAAGAAGACCTGCCGCCGCGCGCCGGTGGCGCCGGACAGGCCGGCGTCGACCATGCGCGCGACGATCTGCAGCTGGCCGGCCAGCGCGTTGTAGGCGCGCACGCCGGTCAGCGGGTTGTCGTACTGGAGCTTGGGGTCGTTGTTGGCGTTGTAGGTGCCGGTCGCCGGCGCGGTGCCGAAGGCCGCATCGCTGGCCGGGCGCAGCGCGGTGCGCAGGGTCAGCTCGGCGTCGATCGAGCGCTGCGAGACGTCGGCGACGTCGGTCTCGAAGACGTGGCTGCCGCGGCTGCGCGAGACGATGCGGTGCAGCGCGCTGCCCACGTCGACCGAGCCGTAGACCCGGCCGCTCGAGTCGGTGCCGATGCGCGTCGCGCCGTTGCTGCCGACCTGGTACTGCTGCACGTTCTGGCCGGCCAGCCAGA
Source organism: uncultured Rubrivivax sp. (assembly GCA_937975735.1). Classification (GTDB taxonomy): domain Bacteria; phylum Pseudomonadota; class Gammaproteobacteria; order Burkholderiales; family Burkholderiaceae_C; genus Rubrivivax. Next base: position 9,403 of record CALJUI010000097.1, on the reverse strand, counting down.
TCGCGTTGCCGGCCGCGGAGATCGACGTGAAGATCGTGCGGCTGTTCATGCTCGCCAGCATGTCGCCCATGCGGCCGCCCCAGCCGCGCGTGGCGCCTTCCGGCGCCAGCGCCTGCCAGGTGTTCTGCTGGTCGTTGTGCGAGAACAGGCTCTTCGGCTTCGGGTGCGAGGCCTGGCCGTACTGGGCCTTGGTCGTCGGCCGCACCAGCGGGCCGACGTTGGGCACGATGGCCAGGCGCCGGTCGGTGTTGAACAGGCGCTGCACGCTGCCCATCAGCGGGTGAAGCGCGAAGCTGCGGCCTTGGGCATTGAGTGGCGTGATCGGCAGCACGCCGCCCAGGCGCGCCGGCGACCCGGCCGCCGCCCCCGGCATCGGCGCGGTGCCCGGGGCGAGCAGTGCGATCGAGTCCGGCGCCTGGTTGCGCAAGGTCGTGTAGGCGTTCCAGCTGCCGGTGTCGGTCGGCAGCACCATGTTGTAGGCGTCGTTGCCGCCGAACAGGAACAGGCAGACGAGCGCCTTGTAGTCGGTGGCGCCCTGCGCAGCGGCGGAGCCGGCGGCGAGCAGGTTCAGCGCCAGCGGCGCGCCGGCGCCGAAGGCCGAGAACTGGCCGGCGCGGCGCAGGAAGTGGCGGCGCGAGGTGTCGATGGGGTGGGTGGTCATGGGGTCCTCGGCCTCATTTCTGGACGATGTACTCGGGCGACGCGATCATCAGCAGCACCGCCGCGTTGACGCGGTTGCGCTTGGCGGTGTCGATCGCGGCCTGGTTGGTGCCGCCGGCGTTGAGCGCCGGGATCACGATGCGGCCCACCGCGTCGGCGATCTCGGTCTTCAGCGCGGCGCCGGCGGTGCCGTAGGTCAGCTTCGAGGCGACCCGGTCGACGAGGGCCGCCGGATCGGTGGCGAGCGCGAGCTCGGCTTGGAAGTCGGGCTGGATGTCGCGCCGGCCGCCGCTGCTGGCGCCGACGCCCGAGGCGATGTTGTCGCGCATGTAGTTGACGTAGCCGGCGACGCTGGTCTCGTGCGTGATCTGCATCTCCGGCACGACCAGCGAGCGCGTGGCCGCGCCGGTGCCCGGCGGCACGTAGCCCGGGCGGTAGAAGTTGAACACCGAGGGCGAGCGCATCGGCGTCTGGCCGAGCGAGCTGCCGGCGTTGTCGGTGTTGCCGACCCGCCAGTAGCCGCTCTCGCTGCGGTGCGGGAAGGCGCGCAGGTACGACGACAGGCGCAGCACCGGTTCGCGCAGCTTGCCGGCGGTGTCCGACGTGGCGCGCGCCTCCGGGTGCATCAGCACCGCCTTGACCACCGCGCGCATGTCGCCGCGCACGCCCTGGCCGTTGTCGGCGAAGACCCGGGCGACCGCGCGCACGTACTCCGGGCTGGGGTTGCTGGTGACCAGGCGCTGGATCAGCTGCTTGCCGATGAACGGGCCGACGTTGGCGTGCGCCGCGATCGCGTCGAGCGCCTGGCGCAGGCTGGCGTTCGGGTCGGCCAGGGTCTGCGCGGCGATCGTCGTGCCGAGGAAGCGCTTCTCTTCCGTGCTGTGGTACTGCGGGTAGCCCAGCATCGTCTTGAAGTGGCGGTCGGGGTCCGAGCTGCCGCTCGCGCTGCCGTTGAAGAAGCAGCTGTTGTCGGGCCAGTCGGGGCAGTTCCAGCTGAAGCCGGTGAACACGCGCGCCAGGCCGGAGATGTCGGCCGGCGTGTAGGTCTCGATCGCCGCTCCGCCGCTGGTCCTGACGCTGCCGTCCTCGTTCAGTTCGAGCAAGCCGAGCGAGAACAGCTGCATGACCTCGCGGGCGTAGTTCTCGTCGGGCACGCGGCCGGTGCGGGTGTCGGCCTTCTGGTTGCGCAGGTGCGACAGGTACACGCCCATCATCGGATGCAGCGAGACGGCCTCGAGCAGGTCCCGGTAGCGGCCCAGGCCCTTGTCGCCGAGCATGTCGAGCCAGGCCGCGACGGCGCGCGGCGTGTTGGCGACCGTGCTGTCGGACAGCGAGATCACGAAGATCTGCGACAGCGCGAACGCGGTGCGCAGGCGCAGCTGGTCGGGGCCGGTGACCGCCTGCTTCCAGAACGACTCGAAGACCTGGTCCTGGCCGGCCGACTGGCTGGCGTTGGCGGCCCGGATCTCGACGTCGCGGGCGTCGAAGTGGGCGCGGTGCGAGGTGGCGGGGGTGGCGAACTGCTCGTCGATCCAGGCCGAGTAGCCGAGCGCCATCACGCGGTCGATCTCGGCCTCGGTCGGGCCGAAGGTGGCCTGGGTCAGGAAGCGCGCGGCCTCGTCGCGGCTGGCCGGGCGTTCGACCGCCGCCGGCGGCACGCTGGCGCCGGGGTCGCTTCCGCCGCCGCCGCCGCAGGCGGCGAGCACGGTGATCAGGCACAGCGCCGACAGGCGGCGCCAGGGTCGAAGAGCTGCCAAGGGGATCTCCAGAAGTCGTTGAGACGACGGCGGAGGGCCATGGCCCCCGACCTGCGCGCGATTCTGCTGAGCCCCTGCCGCGGCGGGTGGTGCAATGTGTGACGGAAGCGGCGGGGCTTACGTCTGGATGCGACTGATACGTGCCGCTGCCGACCGGCATGGCGGTCCGGCTGGCTCGCCGAGGGCACCGTTAGACTTGGCGCCCGGGAGGATCATGAGGAAAAGCAAGCCCGCTCCGCGCCCGCAGCGCGGTCCGCACAGCGGCCGCGCGCCGGTCACGCTTCAGATGGTCGCGCAGTCGGCCGGCGTCTCGCCTGCCACTGTGTCGCGCATCCTCAACGGGACGGCGGTCGTCAGCAGCGACAAGCGCAGTGCCGTCGAGAAGGCGATCACGCAGCTCGGGTTCGTGCCCAACCCGGTGGCGCGCGGCCTGGCTGGCGGACGCACCTTCTGCATCGGTGTCGTCACGCAGGCCATCGACAGCCCGTTCTACGGTGGCGCGCTACGGGGTATCGAGGACGTGCTCGCTGGCGCAGGCTACAGCGCGATGTTCGTCAGCGGCCACTGGCAGGCCAAGCACGAGGCGCGATGCATAGAGACGCTGCGCTCGCGGCGCGTCGACGGCCTGATCGTGCTGACCGGCCGCATCAGCGATGCCGAGTTGATCGAGGTGTCGAGCGAACTGCCGCTGGTCGTCACCGGCCGCAGGCTCGAGGCGCCGGGCCTGTACTCGATCGACTTCGACAACGTCCAAGGCGCCAGGCTGGCGACCGAGCACCTGATCGGGCTCGGTCATCGGCGCATCGCGTTCGTGTCGGGCGTGCTCAGGCACCGCGACGCGCAGCAGCGGCTGAGCGGCTACAAGGCGGCGCTGCGCGAAGCCGGCATCGAGGTCGACCCCGCGCTGATCCTGTCGGGCGACTTCACCGAGGCCGGTGGTCAGCGCGCGATCGACGACCTGCTCGACCGCGGCGTCGGGTTCAGCGCCGTGTTCGCATCGAACGACCAGATGGCCTTCGGCGCCGCCCTGGCCTTGTACCGGCGAGGCCGGCGCGTGCCGCAGGACGTGTCGCTGGTGGGTTTCGATGACCTGGCCTCGTCGGTGTACGCGATCCCGCCGTTGACGACCGTGCACCACCCGGTCTACGAACTCGGCCAGCTTTCGGCGCAGGCCGTGCTGCAGCTTCTCGAAGGGCGTATGCCGGCGTTGGCCCAGCCGGTGCCGCGCCTGGTGGTCCGCGACTCGACCGGCCCGACGCCTAAGCGATAACCCCCGATTGACACGCGGCACACCGGCGGAGACACTGTGAAAGCGCTTTCAAAGTGCCGGGGCCCGGCCCCCGCGACCGATCCCCCGCCGCTGCCGGCGCCAACCCGCACACGATGAACCCGATCACTCCGTTCCCGTCCTTCCCTTTCCCGCCCGACTTCGTCTGGGGCGTGGCCACCAGCGCCTTCCAGATCGAGGGCGCCGCGTCGGTCGACGGGAAGGGCGAATCGATCTGGGACCGCTTCTGCCGCGTCACGGGCGTGATCGAGGACGGCAGCGACGGTCGCGTGGCGTGCGACCACTACCATCGCTGGCGCGACGATCTGGACCTGATGGCCGAGCTCGGCGTCGACGCCTACCGCTTCTCGGTCGCCTGGCCTCGGATCCAGCCCGACGGCCGGGGCCCCGCCAACGCCGCCGGGCTGGACTTCTACGAGCGCGTCGTCGACGGGCTGCTGGCGCGTGGCATGCGGCCCTACCTGACGCTCAACCACTGGGACCTGCCGGCGGCGCTGCAGGATGCCGGCGGCTGGGCGTCGCGCGACACCGTGCACCGCTTCGTCGAGTACGCCGGCCACGTGCACGCGCGGCTGGGTGACCGGCTGGACGCCATCACGACCCACAACGAACCCTGGGTGATGGCAGTGCTCGGTCACGAGACCGGCGTGTTCGCGCCGGGGCTGCACGACCGCCGCACGGCGATGCAGGTCGCGCACCACCTGATGCTGAGCCACGGTCTCGCGCTGCAGGCCTTGCGCGCGCAGGGCGGCCGCAGCCGGCTGGGCATCGTGTTGAACCTGTCGCCGATCGAGCCGGCCAGCGATCACCCCGACGACGTCGATGCGGCGCGGCTGGAAGACGGTCGGCTGGTGCGCTGGTACATGGACCCCTTGTTCCTGGGCCGCTACCCGGAGGACGTCCGGGCCCATCTCGGCGCCGACGCGCCCGCCGTCGAGGCCGGCGACCTCGCTGCGATCTCGACGCCGATGGACTTCCTCGGCATCAACTACTACACGCGCGGCGTCGTCGGCGCCGGCGGCGCCGCCGACGTCCACGCAGGCGGCAAGCCGCTGACGGCGATGGGCTGGGAGGTGGTGCCCGAAGGCCTGACCGACCTGCTGGTCCGCGTGCACCGCGACTGGCCGGTGCCGCCGCTGTACGTGATGGAGAACGGCGCGGCCTTCGACGACACGCTCGAGGGCGGGCGCGTGCACGACCGCGAGCGGAGGGACTACATCGCCAGCCACATCGCCGCGGTCGGTGCAGCGATGGCCCGCGGCGTGCCGATGGCCGGCTACATGGTCTGGAGCCTGCTCGACAACTTCGAGTGGTCCAAGGGCTACACGAAGCGCTTCGGCATCGTCCATGTCGACTACCCGACCCAGCGACGGACGCCGAAGGACAGCTTCTTCTGGTACCGCGACTTCCTGCGCATGCGACGGGCGCTGCCCGCGGTGCAGCGCTCGGCCGCATGACGGTGCCATCGCGCCCGGGCTGGACGCTGGTCTGGCACGACGAGTTCGACGGCGACTCGGTCGACCGGTCCAAATGGGACTTCGACCTCGGCAACGGCTTCTACGACTACCGCCACCACGCCTGGGTGCCCGGCTGGGGCAACGAGGAGCTGCAGTACTACACCGACACGGCGGAAAACGTGCAGGTCCGCGACAGCTGCGTGTTCATCCGCGCGGTGAAGGCGCCGTTGCACGGCTGCGGCTACACGTCGGCGCGGCTGAAGACCAAGGCGCGCGACGGCCGGGTCCTGTTCTCGGCCCGCTACGGCCGCATCGAGATGCGCGCCCGCGTGCCCTGGGGCAAGGGCCTTTGGCCGGCGCTGTGGATGCTGCCGGTCGACGACCGCTACGGACCCTGGGCCGCCAGCGGCGAGATCGACCTGATGGAGATCGTCGGCGAGAAGCCGCACGAGGTGCTGAATTCCATCCATTTCGGCAGCGCGTTCCCGAGACGATCGCTGGTCACCACCACGCATGCGCTGCCCGGCGGCAGCAGCGTGTCCGACTGGCACAGCTACGCCGTGGAGTGGGAGCCGGGCGAGATCCGCTTCTACGTCGACGACGTGCACACCAGCACGCACCGCCACTGGTGGAGCTGCAGGATCGTCGAGGACGGCCAGGGCCTCGAGGCACGCGGCCCGGATGACCTGCACCCCTGGCCGGCGCCGTTCGACCAGCCGTTCTACCTGGTGATGAACGTGGCCGTCGGCGGCAACTTCCCCGGCCACCCGAACGAAGCGACCCGGTTCCCGGCGGAACTGGCGGTCGACTGGGTCCGCGTCTACGACCGGGTCGGCGGCTATGGCGAACCCAAGCCGATCGGCGATGGCGTCATGCCGTGGGAGCCCGGCCACATGAACGAGCGCCGAAGCTGAGCGCCCATGGGCGCCACGACACCGACACAGGAGACGAGCCCGATGAACACGACGACGCGGAATGCCGACAGCCCACCGCCGGGCCATGGCGGCTCGCAGCCCTGGGCGCCGGCGTTCGCGCCCGGGCATGCCGGATCGGCCGCTGGCTCCGGCGGTTTCGTACCGGGTCAGCGCAGCGCCACCGCCGTGGCGCCGCCACCGCTGTCGCCCGTGGCCCGGGCGCGACTCGACCAGCGCTTCGCCGCCGTGCTGGCGCGCGGCATGCACGGCCTGTGCTTCAGCCCCTACCTCGAAGGCCAGCAGCCCGGCACGCAGCTCGGCGCACCGCAGATCCGGCAACGGCTGCAGGTGATCCGCCCCTACACCCGCTGGGTCCGGACCTTCTCCTGCACCGACGGCCACGAGCAGACGCCGGCTCTGGCCAAGGCGATCGGCCTGAAGACGCTGGTCGGCGCCTGGATCGGAACCGATCAGGCCATCAACGAACGCGAGATCGCCGGCGCGATCGCGGTGGCCCGGGCCGGGCACGCCGACATCGCCGCCGTCCGCAACGAGGTGCTGCTGCGCGGCGACATGAGCGAAGACGAACTGATCGCGCTGATCGAACGCGTCAGGCAGGCCCTGCCCGGCGTGCCGGTGGGCTACGTCGACGCCTACTTCCTGTTCGAAAAGCACCCGCGGGTCACCGCCGCCTGCGACGTCGTGATGACCAACTGCTACCCGTTCTGGGAAGGCTGCCCGCGCGAGCAGGCGCTCGCGTACATGCAGACCATGCTCGCGCGCACGCGCGCCGCGGCGAAGGGCAAGCGGGTGCTGATCAGCGAGACCGGCTGGCCCGATCGCGGCAGCGCCTTCCACAGCGCGGTGCCGAGCGAGGAGGGCGCGATGCAGTACTTCGTCGACAGCATCGAGTGGGCCGAGCGCGAGGGCATCGAGATCTTCTGGTTCTCGTCGTTCGACGAGGCCTGGAAGGTGGGCGCCGAGGGCGACGTCGGCGCCTACTGGGGTCTGTGGGACAAGGACGCGCGCCCCAAGTTCCAGCGCTGAAGGCCGGGCCCGCGACGATGACGACCGACCGAGCCCCGCTGCCCAAGGGCAACGCCATCTGCTACTCCGGCTACCGCGACGGCCAGAGCCCCGGCGCGCGCCGCTACCCGAGCGTCGAGCAGATCCGCGAGGACCTGCACCTGCTGGCGCGCCACTGGTCGCTGATCCGCCTGTACGACTGCACGCCGCATGCCGAGCGCGTTCTGCAGGTCATCCGTGACGACGGCCTGCCGCTGAAGGTGCTGCTCGGCGCGTGGCTGGAGGCCGAGATGAACAACTTCGGCTGCCCCTGGGGCGGCACGCACGAGGAGGCGACGCTCGAGGCCAACGCCCGCCTCAACGACGCCGAGTGCGAGCGGCTGGTGGCGCTGGCGCGGCAGCACGAGCAGGCGGTGTTCGCGGTCGCGGTCGGCAACGAGGCCACCGTCGACTGGACCGATCACTACGTGCCGGTGCCGCGCATGATCGAGCTCGTGCGGCGCGTGCGCGGCCAGGTGGCGCAGCCGGTGAGCTTCTGCGAGAACTACGTGCCCTGGCACCACAAGCTGGAACCGCTGGTGGCCGAGCTGGATTTCATCTCGGTGCACACCTACCCGGTCTGGGAGTACAAGCACATCCACGAGGCGCTGGACTACACGCGCGACAACGTGCTGGGTGTGGCGCGGCGCTTTCCCGGCAAGCCGGTGGTGATCACCGAGGCCGGCTGGTGCACCAACAGCAATGGCCGCGGCATGCGTGCCGAGCATGCGGTGCAGGAGCTGCAGGCCGAGTACCTGCGCGATCTCGACGCCTGGACGAAGGGCGAAGGCATCCTGTGCTTCGTCTTCGAGGCCTTCGACGAGGCCTGGAAGGGCTCGGACGACCCGCTCGAGCCCGAGAAGCACTGGGGTCTGTTCACCGCCGACCGCAAGCCCAAGCTCGCGGTGCAGCCCCTGTACCCCGAACTCGAACCGGCCCCCGGCGCGAGCGCGTGACCGCCACCCTGACCGCCTGCCCGCCATGAACGCACCCGCCGCGACCGCCACCCTGCACAAGGTGCCGTTCCGGCACAAGGTCGCCTTCGGGTTGGGCATGCTGGCCAACCAGATGTTCCCGGCCGCGCTGGGCATCTTCATGGTGGTGCTGGTGCAGGACCTGGGCTTCCCGGGCTGGATGTGGGGCATCCTGTTCTTCCTGCCGCGGGTCTTCGACTCGATCACCGACCCGATCATGGGCTTCATCTCCGACAACACGCGGTCGCGCTGGGGTCGGCGCCACCACTACGTGTTCATCGGCGCGATCGTGATGGGCATCGCCTTCGTCACGATGTGGCAGCTCTACCGCACCGACGGCATCACCTACAACTTCCTGTACTTCCTGTTCTGGTCGTTCGTCTTCTACCTGGGGCTGACGCTGTTCAGCATCCCCTACGTGGCCATCGGCTACGAAATGAGCGACGACTTCCACGAGCGCACCAGCATCATGGCGGTGGCCCAGTGGATCGGCCAGTGGGCCTGGGTCATCGCACCGTGGTTCTGGGTCGTGATGTACGACCCCAGCTGGTTCGAGAAAGCCGATGCCGCCGCGCGCCATCTCTCGATCTGGGTCGGCGTGATCTGCATGCTGCTGGCGATGGTGCCGGCCCTGTTCATTCCCAGCCGCTCCAGCACCGACGACACCCATCTCGTGCCGCTGACGCTGCAGAACATCGGCGGTGGGCTGAGGGAGATCCTGAGCGGCTTCAAGGAGGCCTTCGGGATCCTGCCGTTCCGCAAGCTGTGCTACGCGACCTTCCTGATCTTCAACGCCTTCAACACGGTGGCGGCGTTCTCTTTCTTCATCGTCGTCTACCACCTGTTCAACGGCGACACCGCGGCGGCCGGCATCTGGCCCACGCTGTTCGGCAGCGTCGGCGCGCTGGTCACCACATTCGCCGTCATCCCGACGGTGGCGTGGATGTCCAAGAAGATGGGCAAGAAGAACGCCTTCATGCTGTCGCAGGGCATCTCGCTCATCGGCTACGTGCTGCTGTGGTTCCTGATGATCCCGGGCAAGCCGTACATGTTCATGTTCGCGCTGCCGTTCTTCTCGTTCGGCATCGGCGGCCTGTTCACGCTGATGATGTCGATGACGGCCGACGTCTGCGACCTCGACGAACTGGCCACCGGCAAGCGGCGCGAGGGCATCTTCGGCGCCATCTACTGGTGGATGGTGAAGTTCGGATTCGCCATCGCCGGGCTGCTCAGCGGCGCGATCCTGACGCTGGTGGCCTTCACGCCGGGCGCGGCGGCACAGCCCGCG
>CALJUI010000096.1 GCA_937975735.1 uncultured Rubrivivax sp. | reverse complement strand
CCTACGACGAGGCCGCGGGCGACGAGGTCGGCGGGGTCCAGGTCGCCCGCCTGCCGGTCGCGGTGCGGCGCCAGCGGGTCGCCGTCGGGCGAGAGCTGCAGCGCGCTGGCGCCGAGCACCGGCACGGGGGCGCTGTCATGGCAGGCGCGACAGTCGGTGCGGCTGGGGATGCGGTGGACGGCGGCAGCCGCGGCATCCCATCGCACCGCCAGGCCTTCGGCCGGCGCCAGGTGCGCGCCACTGCCGTCGGCAGCCCAGGCGTAGCTGGCGAAGCGCCACTGACCGTCGGCGCGGCGTTCGATGAAGCGGGTCTCGACCGGGCGGCCACCGAAACTGAACTGCTTCCACAGCCGGGTGCCGGGCGGGAACTGCCAGGCCTGCGGATCGGTGGCGTCGATCGCCGTGCCCGGCGGCAGGTAGAGCCAGCGCCGCTTGGTCGCGCCGTCGGTCCACAGGGTGTACTGCGGCGCGAAGGCGATCAGGCCGGGTCGGATCGTGGTGCCGGTGCGGCCTGCGTACAACCCGGTATCGCGCAGCCGCTCGGGCAGTTCGCCCAGGGCCGGCAGCGGCTCGGCCTGCGCCGCGCCGACCAACGCCAACGCGGCGAGCAGGGCCGGCAGCGCCGCGCGTCGTCGACGGCGGTCGCTCGGCAGGGTGGCGGCGGGGCGGGGCATGGGATCGGTCGCGGGCAGTTCGTGGGATCGAACTGTCCGCGACCGGGGGCGGCGCCACATCGCCCGGAAGAGCCAACGGCCCGGTGGCGAAGGGCCATGCGCCGCCAGACCGCCGGTGGCCCGAGCCGAGTCAGCCGCGCCCGCGCCGCGGATGCGCCGGCGCCCGGCCGCCGAGGCGCGGTGTCAGGTCTTGGCGCCGTCGTCGGAGATCAGGTGCACGTCGCGTTGCGGGAAGGGCAGGCTGATGCCGCCGGCCTCCAGTTCCTCCTTGCAGCGCCGCACCAGGTCGAGCTTGGTCGCGAACCAGTCGGCGCGCGAAGTCCAGACGCGGAACAGGATGTTGACCGAGCTGTCGCCGAGCGACTCGACCTTGACCAGCGGGGCCGGGTCGTCGAGCACGCGCGGCTCGTCGGCGGCGATCTTCTCGAGGATCGCCAGCGCGGTGCCGATGTCGTCGCCGTAATCGATGCCGATGACCTCGTCGATGCGGCGGATGTCGCGGTCGGTGACCGACAGGTTGACGATGGTCTGGCCCCAGATCTGCGAGTTCGGCAGGAAGGCGGTCGGCCCGTCCGGCAGGTGGGCGCGGCAGGCGAAGAAGCCCAGCGCATCGATGACGTAGGCGTCGCTGCCGAGCTTGACCACGTCGCCGATCTTGAACGGCCGGAACAGCAGGATCATCACGCCGGCCGCGACGTTGCTCAGCGTGCCCTGCAGCGCCAGCCCGACGGCCAGGCCGGCGGCGCCGACGAGCGCGATCAGGCTGGTCGTCGCGACCCCGAAGCGGTTGAGCACGGCGATCAGCGTGAACACCATCACCGCGACGCGCACGATCTTGCCGGGCAGCGGGTGGAAGACCGGGTCGATCTTGTCGACCTTGCGCATCGCGCGGGTGGTGACCCGCGCCAGCCAGCCGGCGACGGCGAAGCCGACCACCAGCGTGACGATGGCCCCGAGCACGTTCATGCCGTAGGTCATCAGCAGGCCGGTCAGGACCTCGAGGATCTGTTCGGTTCTCTCGTTCATGGCCACCGAGGATAGCGGCTGCCGTCCGAAGCCCCGGGCACGGCGGGATCAAGTCCCGTCAGATCTGGCCGATAGCCTCCTGCCGGACCTTGACGTCCGCTTCTGGCCCATGTCCGCCTCGACGATCGATCAACCGGAGGAGTTCACCGCCCCGCTGCCTCGCGCCGGCGGGTGGCGTCGATCCTGGTCGCCCACCCTGACGCAGAAGGCGGCGCTCGGCCTCGGCCTGCTGATCGCCTCGCTGCTGGTGATGGGCGCCGGGCTGTACGGCGCCCTGAGCGAGGCCGACCGGCAGATCAGCGAGGTCGTGCAGTCGGCGGTGCCGGAGGCGACCACGGCGATGGCGCTGGCCAATGTCGTCAGCGAGGCGTCGCTGAAGATCGAGAACTACGCGCGGCGGCCGTCGACCGACCTGCGGGCCGGCGTGATGCACGACTTCGAGCGGTTCGATGGCTTGCTGCACCAGCACGAGCAGCAGGCCAGCTCGGAGAAGGCCCGCCTGCTCGGCCGGGCCGCGCGCAGCCTGCTGACCGAATACCGCAACCGCGGCCTCGGGCTGATGGCGCTGGGCGACGAATGGCAGCAGCACCTGGTCCAGACGACGACCGACCTGTCGCGTTTCGACGAACTGGTCGACTCCCAGTCGATGAGCCATGCGCGGCGGCTGGGCGGATCGACGGTCGCGCAGCGCGTCGCCGCGCAAGCCCTGCGCGCGCAGGCGGCGGCCGTGGGCCGGTCGCTGGCCGAGTACGGCAGCCACGGCGACCAGGCGCAGCGGCGCGCCCTCGAGGCCCGGTTCACCGACTTCGAGGAGGCGCTGAACACCAGCGCCGTGCTCGCCGCCGGCCGCGAGGACCTGCGGCTGGTCGAACGCATTCGCAGCGAGTGGTCGGGGCTGCGTCAGGCGATCAAGCTGGCGATCAGCATCCGCGACGAAACGGAGCGTGATCTCGCGCACTTCCATTGGCTGCGCGGCCTGTTCAAGCGCATCGATGCCGACCTGCGGGCGGAGGCCGACGCCCAGCGCGCCTCGGCGACCGTCGCGGTGCAGAAAAGCCGCCAGCGCGCCGGCCTGGCGTTGCTGTGGGGCCTGGGCCTGGCGGTGCTGAGCGCGGTCGGCGCCTACGTCTGGATCGCGCGTTCGGTCCATCGGCCGCTGAGGGCGCTGAACGCCGGCGCGCACGCGATCGCCCACGGCCAGCTCGACGTGCGCCTGCAGTCCTCCGGGCATCCGGACTTCGACCAGGTGCTGCAGGGGTTCAACAGGATGGCCGAGCGGCTCGAGCAGACGACGGTGTCCAAGGTCAGGCTGGAAGAGAGCGAGCAGCGCTTCGACCACGCGGTGCGCGGCTCGCAGGCCGGCATCTGGGACTGGGACATGGTCAGCGACCGCTACTACGTCTCGCCCCGGCTGACACAGATGCTGGGCTACGGCGAGCACGAGCTGCCGACCGACCGTCAGCGCATCAAGCAGCTGATCCACCCGGACGACGCCGAGCGCTTCGACGCCGCCGTCGCGGCCCACTTCGAGCGGCGCGAGCCCTACCGCATCGAGTTCCGGCTGCGACGCAAGGACGGCCGCTACCTGTGGTGCCGCGACATCGGCCAGGCGCTGTGGCACCCGGACGGCCGCGTGCGGCGCTTCTCCGGTTCGATCTCCGACATCGATGCGCAGAAGCAGGCCGAGGCGCAGATCGAACGCATGGCCTACTTCGACGGCCTGACCGACCTGCCCGGGCGCAGCCTGTTCGCCGACCGGCTGCGCCAGGCGATGATCGACGCGCGCCGCCACCAGCGCCACGTCGGCGTCGTCTTCCTCGACCTGGACCGGTTCAAGGCGATCAACGACGAGTACGGACACGCCGCCGGCGATGCGCTGCTGTGCGCGGTGGCCCGCCGCCTGCAGGCCAGCGTGCGCGAGGGCGACACGGTCGGCCGGTTCTCCGGCGACGAGTTCGGCATCGTGCTGGCCGACGTCCGCCAGGCCGCCGACGTCGCGCAACTGGCCCAGAAGTTCGTCGACGCCTTCGCCGCGCCGTTCCAAATCGGCGACCACGAGTGCTTCGCGACACCGAGCATCGGCATCGCGATGTTCCCGGCCGACGGCAGGACGGAAGCCGAGCTGCTGCGCGCCGCCGACGTCGCGATGTACCGCACCAAGCAGCAGGGTGGCAACAACCACAGCTTCTTCACCGCCGACATGAATGCCCGCGCCCGCGACCGGCTGGCGCTCGAGGCCGGGCTGCGCCGTGCGCTCGAGCGCAACGAGCTGTCGCTGGCCTATCAGCCGGTCGTCCGGCCGGACGGCGCGGTGATCGGCGTCGAGGCGCTGCTGCGCTGGCACCACGCCGGCCACGGTCCGGTCTCGCCGGCCCAGTTCATCCCGCTGGCCGAGGAGACCGGGCTGATCGTGCCGATCGGCGAGTGGGTGCTGCGCGAGGCCTGCGCGCAATGGCGCCGCTGGCGCGCCCAGGGGCATCCGTCGCTGATCCTGGCGGTCAACCTGTCGATCCGCCAGTTGCGCCAGCGCGGCTGGGCCGAGAGCGCGGCGTCGATCATCGCCGAGTCCGGGGTCGACCCGGCCTGCATCGAATTCGAGATCACCGAGAGCGTGCTCGCCGAGGACTCGGCCTGCGCCGAGGCGCTGCGTGCCATCGCAGCCACCGGCGTTCGCCTGTCGATCGACGACTTCGGCACCGGCTATTCGTCGCTGTCGTACCTGAAGCGGCTGCCGATCGACACGCTGAAGATCGACCAGTCCTTCATGCGCGGGATTCCGGGCACCGCGGTCGACGCCGCGATCGTCACGGCGATCCTCGCGATGGCGCGCAGCCTGGGCCTGCACGTGATCGCCGAGGGCGTCGAGCACCCCGAGCAGCTCGACTTCCTGCGCGCCCACGACTGCCCGGCGATGCAGGGCTACCACTTCGGCCGGCCGATGTCGGCCGAGGACATCTCGCGGCGGTTCGGAGTCCAACGGGGCGTGGCACTCACGCCGTGAGCCCATGGGGCAGGGCACTGCCTATACTGCGTCGGCGATGACGACTTCCTTGTTCGACGATCCCCGCCGCCTCAGGCTGCCGCGCACCGAGCCCGGCGTCCACGAAGGGATCGAGCCCCGCCGGCGCATTGGCCGTTGCCCGGGAGGTCGAACGGCGCGCTGCGCGGCGATGCTGCTCGCGATGGCCGCGCTGGCCGGTTGCAGCGTGCTGGACCGAGGCACGCGCGCCGCGGCAACCGCAACGGCACCCGGGCCGGCGGCCGCGGCCGCGTCGGCACCGCTGCAATGCGTGCCGGAAGGTCAGAGTTGCGCCGAGAGATCCGCACGTTGCTGTGCGGGACTGACGTGCACGGGCATCGGCAAGAGCGTGTGCCTGGTGGCTTTCTAGGTTCTAGGGCGCCCGAGGCGCGTCCGGCCATGTGCCGATCCGAAAGACCGCAGTCCGATCTTTATTTGACATAATATACATTGTCGCACTCACTGAGAGGCGACGCGGTCCCGGAGCGTCAGTCCGACTCGGGCAGCCCTTTGACCGTCGGGCCGCCCTGGCTGTTCGCCGCGGGCGGCACCGGCCGGTCCAGCGGATGGCAGATGCGGCGCGACAGCTGCTCGAGCTTCTCGGACCGCTGCACGGCGGCCAGCACGACCTCGGGATCGAGCATCAGCATGAACGGGTTGTGGGCGACGGAAGGCTGGGGCATGTTCTCGTCCTTGGCCGGAGTGGCACACGATGAGCCGGAATGTAGGAAGGCTCCGGCTCGCCCGACAGTGGACGCAGCCCCATGCCGCTTGTCGGGAAATGCCCGACAAGCCCATCTCGGTGCTTCAGCGCGGCGCCAGGCGCTGCGCCAAGGCTTCCCGGCCGGCGCCGGCCGCGAAGTCGGCGGCATTCATGTCGCGCTGGTTGCGCGCCCGGGTGTCGGCGCCGCGTCGAAGCAGCAGGTCGGCCGCGTCGATCGCGCCGTAGCGCGCCGCCATCATCAGGGGCGTCGTGCCGTTCGGCGACGGCGCCTCGATCGCCGCGCCACGGTCCAGCAGCAGCGCCACGACCTCGACCGACGGCCCGCTGGCCGCGTAGTGCAGCGGCGTCCAGCCGTCGCGGTTGATCTTCGCGCCCCGCTCGACCAGGCGCCGCACCATCGCCAGGTCGCCTCGCAACGCAGCCATCATCAGTGGCGTCTCGCCGCTGGCGTTGGCCGAGTCGATCTCGATGCGCGGGTGCGTCAACAGGGCCTCGGCGACCTCCGGGCCGCTCGACCTGAGCGCCAGCACGAGCGGCACCTGACCTTGTTCGTCGCGGACGTTGGGGTCCAGCCCGGTCGCCAGCGCCGACCGCACGAGGTGCGCGGCGTCGATCTCGATGGCCCGGAACAGATCCTCCTTCGGACCTGCATGAGCGCAAGTAACTCCAATTACGACAGCCAGTTGGAGTATGAATCTAAAGTGTTTCATCAGCTTTCTCCGGGAGTCCGAACAAGGCCGCCGCGTTGGTGCTGGTGGCCCGCGCCAGCGCCTCCAGCGGCATGCCCTTCAACTCGGCCAGCGCGGCCGCGACCTGGGCCACGTAGGCCGGCTGGTTGAGTTTGCCGCGGAACGGGACGGGCGCCAGATAGGGGCTGTCCGTCTCGATCAGGCAGCGGTCCAGCGGCACCTCGCGGGCCACGTCGCGCAGGTCCTGCGCATTGCGGAAGGTCAGGATGCCGGAGAACGAAATGTGGAAGCCGAGTTCCAGCGCGGCCCGCGCGACTTGCGCGGTCTCGGTGAAGCAGTGGAAGACGCCGCGCACCGCGCCGGCGCCCTCCTCGCGCAGGATCGCCAGCGTGTCGGCGCTGGCGCTGCGCGTGTGCACGACCAGCGGCAGGCCAGTGGCCCGGGCCGCCCGGACATGCACGCGGAAGCGTTCGCGCTGCCAGGCCATGTCGGCCTCGGTGCGGCCGCTCAGACGGTAATAGTCGAGTCCCGTTTCGCCGATCGCGACGACCTTCGGCCTGGCCGAGCGCTCGACGAGGTCCTGCACGCCCGGTTCGGTGACGCCTTCGTTGTCCGGATGGACGCCGACCGTGCACCAGAAGTTGTCGTGGGCCGTGGCCAGCGCGTGCACGGCGTCGAACTCCTCCAGCGTCGTGCAGATGCAGATCGCCCGGTCGACCTGGGCCGCGGCCATCGCCGCGCGGACCTCGGCGATGCGCCCGGACAGCTCGGGGAAGCTCAGATGGCAGTGCGAATCGACGAACATGGCCGGACGGCAGGACGATGGGCCGGCCGCCGGCCGGCCGTGGATCAGATCGTCTGGGTCGGCTTGGCCGACGAGATCGAGGTCCCCAGGATCTCCTCGATCTTGAGCTTGAGCTGGCGCGTCTTTTCGTCGTTCGGGAACTTCACGCCGACGCCCTGCGTGCGGCCGCCGGAGGCGTTGGCGGGCGTCAGCCACGCCACCTTGCCGGCCACCGGGTAGCGCTGTGGGTCGTCGGGCAGCGACAGCAGCAGGTAGATGTCCTCGCCGAGCTTGTAGGCGCGCGTCGTCGGCACGAACAGGCCGCCGTCGGTCAGCATCGGCATGTAGGCCGCGTAGAGGGCGCCCTTCTCGCGGAACACGAGCTGGATGACGCTGGGGCGGCTGGCCGGCGCGGCAGGCGAGGTGCTCATGGCCGCAGTGTAACGAAGCGACGGGCTTTGGCGTCACCCTGCTGCCCCTTGTGCCGCCAGGCCTCGCGTCCGCGCAACAGCAGCGCCTCGATCTGCAAGGCCTCGTTGAAGGGATGCTCGTCGACGCGCGCGGCACGCGCGAGCAGCGCCGACCACTCCGCCAGCCGGCCCAGATCGGCGCCGCCGGCCACCGTCCCACTCGGGAAGTAGCGCCCGGCGCCGCCGGCGGCGACCGCCATCGCATCGTGGCAGACCTTCTGCAGCGCGTCGATCGCCGCCGCCAGGGTCCAGCCGGCCAGCGCATCGGCCCGCCCGGCGGCGACAGCGCCGGGAATCGCGCGCCATGCGTCGCCGTCGATGCCGGCGCGGGCCATCGCGAGTGCGTCGAGCGGCCGGCCGCTGCAGGCCGCCAGCAGGGTCTCGGGCTCGTCGACCCCCTGCCCGTGCAGCCAGGCTGCGGCGACGTCCGGCGCCGGCGCAGGCAGCACGATGCGCTGGCAACGGCTGCGCACCGTCGGCAGCAGATGCTCCGGGTCGCTGCAGCTCAGCAGCAGGCGCACGCCGGCGGGCGGCTCCTCCAGGGTCTTCAGCAGCGCGTTCGCGGACTGCGGGTTCATCGCCTCGGCCGGGTGCAGCACCAGCACCTTGGCGCGGCCGCGCGAGTTGGTCTTGGTCACCCAGTCGATCGCCGCGCGCACCTCGCCGATCCGGATCTGCCGGCTCGGCTTGCGCTTGGCCGCACCGCCGTCGACGGCCGCCTCGGCCACCTCCCATCCGAGCGCGACCCGCTGCGCTTAGGCCAGCAGCACCAGCAGGTC
>CALJUI010000095.1 GCA_937975735.1 uncultured Rubrivivax sp. | reverse complement strand
CCTCGCGCACGCCGGGGATCTCGGTCACGAAGATCAGCTTGTCGGCCTGCAGCGCAATCGCGGTGGCGGTGGCGACGTCCTCCATCGACAGGTTAAAGGCCTCGCCGGTGGGCGAGAAGCCGAACGGCGACAGCAGCACCAGTGCGCCGATGTCGATTGCCCGGCGGATGGCGGCACCGTCGACGCGCCGCACGACGCCGCTGTGCTTGAAGTCGACGCCGTCGACGATGCCGACCGGCCGCGCGGTGAGGAAGTTGCCCGACACCACGCGCACCGTGGCATTGGCCATCGGCGTGTTCGGCAGGCCCTGCGAGAAGGCCGCCTCGATCTCGAAGCGCAGCTGGCCTGCGGCCTCCTGCGCGCAGTCCAGCGCCACCGCGTCGGTGATGCGGATGCCGTGGCTGAAGCGCGAGGTCTGGCCCTTGGCGGCGAGCTGCTCCGTGACCTGCGGCCGGAAGCCGTGCACCAGCACGAGCTTGATGCCGATCGCCTGAAGGATCGACAGGTCCTGTACGAGATGGTTGAGCTTGCCGGCCGCGATGCCCTCGCCGACCAGGCCCACCACGAAGGTCTTGCCGCGGTAGGCGTGGATGTGCGGCGCCACCGAGCGGAACCAGGGAACGAAGGTGTGCGGGAAGACGAGGCTCATCGTGGACGCGATTGTGCCGCGGTTGACCCGCGCTGTTGACCGGCGCACCATGGTCGCCCGCGTTGCACTGACAGGAGACGATGATGGAGCCCTTCAAGACCCACGGTGCCTTCAGCTGGAACGAGCTCAACACCGACGACCCGAAGAAGGCGGTGGCCTTCTACGGCGAACTGTTCGGCTGGACCGTCGAGACGATGGACGTCGGCACCGGTCCCTACCACGTGATCAAGGTCGGTGATGCGTCGATCGGCGGCATCAGCGGCAAGCCGCCCGGCACCGAGAAGATGCCGTCGATGTGGGGCAGCTACGTCACGGTCGACGACGTCGACAAGATCGCCAAGGACTGCGCGCGGCTCGGCGGCAAGGTCTGCATGGGCCCGATGGACATCCCGACGGTCGGCCGCATGGCGGTGCTGCAGGATCCGCAGGGCGCGGTGATCAACGCGATCACCTACAAGATGGAGGAGTGAGCCGCCCGGGGGCGCAGCGGGGGCCGTCGATAATCGTCGGCCCGTGCCCGCCCCGAAAGCCACCCGTCCCGCCGCCAATTCCGTCCCGCCGATCCGCTACCCGGAGTCGCTGCCGGTCTCGGCGCGGCGCGGCGAGATCGCGCAGGCGCTGCGCGAGCACCAGGTGGTCATCGTCTGCGGCGAGACCGGCTCGGGCAAGACGACCCAGCTGCCGAAGATCGCCCTCGAGCTCGGTCGTGGCCTGGGCGCCGGTGGTGCCGGCCTGATCGGCCACACCCAGCCGCGACGCATCGCCGCGTCGAGCGTCGCCAGGCGCATCGCCGAGGAACTCGACTCGCCGCTCGGCGAGGTGATCGGCTTCAAGGTCCGCTTCCAGGACCGGCTGCAGCGCGGTGCCTCGGTCAAGCTGATGACCGACGGCATCCTGCTCGCCGAGACGCAGAGCGATCCGCTGCTGCGTGCCTACGACACGCTGATCGTCGACGAGGCGCACGAGCGCAGCCTGAACATCGATTTCCTGCTCGGCCACCTGCGCCAGATCCTGCCGCGCCGGCCCGACCTGAAGATCGTCGTGACCTCGGCGACGATCGACGCCGACCGTTTCTCGAAGCACTTCAACGACGCGCCGGTGATCCAGGTCTCCGGGCGCCTCTACCCGGTCGAGCAGCGCTGGCGCCCGTTCAAGGAGTCCCGCGAGCACGACCTGAACCAGGCCATTGCCGACAGCGTCGACGAGCTCTGGCGGGGCGGCGAGGCGGGCGACATCCTGGTCTTCCTGCCCGGCGAGCGCGAGATTCGCGATGCCACCGACCACCTGCGCAAGCATCTGGCCAGCACCCTGCGGGGCGGTCCGCCCGCGGAGCTGCTGCCGCTGTTCGCCCGCCTGTCGCAGGCCGAGCAGGACCGCGTTTTCCGCAGCGGCCACGGCCGGCGCATCGTGCTCGCGACCAACGTCGCCGAGACCTCGCTGACCGTGCCCGGCATCCGCTACGTGATCGACAGCGGGCTGGCTCGGGTGAAGCGCTACAGCTACCGCCACAAGGTCGAGCAGCTGCAGGTCGAGCCGATCAGCCAGGCCGCGGCGAACCAGCGCGCCGGCCGCTGCGGCCGTGTGGCGCACGGCGTGTGCATCCGCCTGTACGACGAGGCCGACTTCGCCTCGCGGCCGCGATTCACCGACCCGGAGATCCTGCGCTCGTCGCTGGCCGGCGTGATCCTGCGCATGAAGTCGCTGCGCCTGGGCGAGGTCGAGGACTTTCCGTTCCTGGAAGCGCCGCCGGGCAAGGCGATCGCCGACGGCTACGCGCTGCTCGGCGAGCTGAACGCCGTCGACGACTCGAACCGGCTGACGCCGATCGGCCAGGCGCTGGCGCGGCTGCCGCTGGACCCGCGCATCGGCCGCATGATCCTCGAGGCGCGCGATCGCCAGGCGCTGGCCGAGGTGCTGGTGATCGCCTCGGCGTTGTCGGTGCAGGACGTGCGCGACCGGCCGCTCGAGCAGCAGGCCGCGGCCGATCAGCAGCACAAGAAGTTCGACGACGATCGATCGGAGTTCGTGGGCGTCCTGAAGCTCTGGCACTGGATCGAGGAAGGCCGCGGCGTGCACGGGCATGCCGAACAGAAGGCCGAGCGCACCGACACCCACCGGCTGTCCAACCGCCAGCAGGAGCAGCGCCTGCGCGACAGCTTCGTCAACCCGCGCCGCGTGCGCGAATGGCGCGACATCCATGCCCAGCTGCACACCGTCGTGCGCGAGCAGGGCTGGCGCGAGAACGATGCGCCGGCGAGCTACGAGCAGATCCACCAGTCGATGCTGGCCGGGCTGCTCGGCAACATCGGCGTCAAGTCCGACGACGAGGACTGGTACCTCGGCGCGCGCGGCATCAAGTTCTGGCGCCACCCCGGCGCGCACCTGTCGAAGAAGCCCGGGCGGTGGCTGGTCGCCGCCGAACTGGTCGAGACGACGCGGCTGTTCGGCCGCGGCCTGGCGGCGATCGACCCGGCCTGGCTGCCGCCGATCGCCGGCCACCTGATCAAGACCCAGCTGCTCGAGCCGCACTGGGAGAAGAAGGCCGCCGAGGTGATCGCGCTGGAACGCGCGACGCTCTATGGCCTGGTGATCTACAACAACCGGCGGGTGAACTTCGGCCGCATCGACCCGGCCTCCGCGCGCGAGATCTTCATCCGCGAGGCGCTGGTGCACGGCGAGTGGGACAGCGACCTGCCCTTCGTCGCGCACAACCGCAAGCTGATCCGCCAGGTCGAGGCGCTCGAGCACAAGGCGCGGCGGCAGGACGTGCTGGTCGACGACGAGCTGATCTTCGCGTTCTACGACCAGCATCTGCCGGCCGACGTCTGCTCGGGCGCGGGCTGCGAGCGCTGGTTCCGCGCCGCGTCGCGCACGCAACCCACGCTGCTGCATCTCACGCGCGACGAGCTGATGCGCCACGAGGCCGCCGGCATCACGACGTCGGCGTTCCCGAAGACCGTGCGCCTGGGCGGCATCGACTGCGCCGCCAGCTACCTGCACCAGCCGGGCGACCCGAAGGACGGGCTGACCGTGACGGTGCCGATCTACGCGCTGAACCAGGTCGACGAGCGGCGCTGCGACTGGCTGGTGCCGGGCATGCTGAAGGACAAGGTGCTGGCGCTGATCAAGTCCCTGCACCAGCGGCCGCGTTCGCGGCTGGTGCCACTGCCGGCCTTCGCCGCCGAGTTCTGCGAGATGGTGCGTTTCGCCGACGGCGAGCTGATCGACGCGCTGCTCGCCGCGGTCCGCGAGCGCACGCAGCTCGCGGTGCAGCGCAACGACTTCAAGCTCGAGACCTTGCCACCGCACCTGCTGATGAACTTCCGGGTCATCGACGAGCACGGGCGCCAGCTCGGCATGGGCCGCCATCTCGCGGCGCTGAAGGCCGAGTGGGGCAGCCAGGCTCGCTCGGCCTTCCAGGCGCTGGCGGCGCTGAAGCTGCCGGCCGCCGCACCCGCGCCCCCGACCGCTGCGGCGCCGGCCACGTCGCCGTCAAAGCCGGCGCCGGCGGCGATCGAGCCCCGGCGCCACACCGCCTGGACCTTCGGCGAGCTGCCCGAGCTGCTCGAGGTGAAGAAGGGCGGGCAGAGCCTGATCGGCTTCCCGGCGCTGGTCGATCGGGGCGACGCGGTCGAGATCGAGGTCTTCGACGAGCCCGAGGTCGCCGCCGCGCGGCATCGGGTCGGACTGCGCCGGCTCGTCGCGCTGCAGATTCGCGAGCCGCTGAAGTACCTCGAGAAGAACCTGCCCGACCTGCTGAAGATGGCCGCCGCCTTCATGCCGCTGGGCACGCTGGAGGATCTGCGCGGCATGATCATCGACGTCGCCCTCGACCGCGCCTTCCTCGCCGACCCGCTGCCCGCCGACGACGCGGCGTTCAAGGCCCGGGTCGACGAGGGCCGCAGCCGGCTGACGCTGATCGCGCAGGAGGTGGCGCGGCTGGTCGGCACGGTGCTCGCCGAATACGCCGCCGCCAGCCGCAAGCTCAAGGACAGCCGGCCGCCGAAGGAGGTGGCCGAGGACATCGGCGCGCAATTGCAGCGCCTGTGCGGCAAGCGCTTCATCGTCGACACGCCCTGGGAGGCGCTGCAGCACCTGCCGCGCTACCTGAAGGCCATCCAGCTGCGGCTGGACAAGGTCAAGAGCGACCCGGCCCGCGATGCCGCGCGGCTGGCCGAGCTGCGGCCGCTCGAGCAGCGCTACCTGCGCCGGCTGGCCGAACTGAAGGGTGCCGCCGATCCGCGCCTGGACGAGTACCGCTGGCTGGTCGAGGAACTGCGCGTGAGCTTCTTCGCGCAGACATTGCGCACACCGCAGCCGGTCAGCGCCAAGCGGCTCGACAAGGCCTGGGCGCAGCTGAACCAGTGACCGTCAGAGCCGGCCGACGCAGTTCGGCGCGCCGCAGCGGCAGGCCAGCCGGCCCTCGTGGTGCGTCTCGCCGTAGTCGACCGTGATCTCCTCGCCGGGCGGAATCGCGCGCAGCGCGTAGAACTCGACGCGACCGTTCCTGATGCACAGGCGCGCGTTCGGCGCGCAGCTGTGGTTGGTGAAGCGCATCGGGTCGGCGGAACGGCTGAAGTCGATCGCGCGCTTGTCCGACAGCTCGACGATCATGATGCGCTCGTGCCGGGTCGCGCGGATGCGCGCGTCGGCGACGCTGATCGACTCGCCACGGATCTCGCCGATCTTGCGCCGTGGCGGGATCGGCTCGGCAGCGAAGGCGCCGCGCCCGTCGATGCGGCTGTCGTGCACGTCGACGGCGTACTTCTGGTAGGCGGGGCGTGCGGTGTCCAGGGCATTCATCGCGCCGACGATAGCCCTTGCTCCAGCCGGTGCGCCGCCACGCCGAGCGCGACGCCGATGGCGGACGCCCCGCCGACCACCCACAGGGCACTGGTCCAGCGGCCGCTGGCCGCCACCACCGCGGCGATCAGCGGCGTGCCGACGAACTGGCCGATCTGCGCGCCCTGCATGAACAGGCCCTGCAGCGTGCCGATCTGCTGCGGGCTCTTCGCCAGCACCGTGCTCGACGCCATCACGGCCGCCGGGATCACGCCGCCGACGAAGGACACCGCCACCGCCATCGCGTAGCGCGCGGCGTCCGGCAGGCGATCGCTCGCATAGCCCCAGGCGAGCAGGCCGACCGCACCCTGGGCGACGGCGATCAACGCGCCGCGCGGCACGCCGCGCTGCACCAGCCAGCCGCCGAGCACGTTGCCCGGCACGCAGGCGAGCAGCATCGTGCCGGTCAGCAGGGCGATCGGTCCGGCGGTCAGGCCGCGTTGCTCGGCCAGCCAGGTCGGCATCCAGACGATCAGCGCGAAGTGCTGCGTCGCCCACATCCCGAAGGCCAGCGCCAGCAGCCACGGCAGCGGCTGCGTCAGGGCCGCGCGCACCGGGGCGAAGAAGGTCTCGCCGCCGGCCGCGCGCAGCGGCGTCATCGGCCCGAAGTGGCGGCGCTGCGTCCACAGCAGCGCCATTGCACCGAGCAGCGCCAGCGTCGTCAGGATCCACAAGCCCTGCCAACCCGCGCGCGGCAGCAGCCAGGGCGCGAAGGCCATCACGAGGCCGGCGCCGAATGGCATGTAGCTGGCCCACAGCCCGATCGCGAAGCGGCGCTGCGCCGGGTCGCTGGCCGCGCTGACCAGTGCCGGGCAGGACACCGCGACGAGCATGAAGCCCAGGCCCTCGACGAAGCGCGCGGCCAGCAGGCCGGCGACGCCGTGCACGGCCAGCGTCGCGGTCGAGGCCAGCGCGCACAGCGCGAGGCCGGCGAGCGTCATGCGCAGCGCGCCGAGGCGGCCGACCGCCATGCCGGTCAGCGCGGCCATCGAGAACGATACCGCGGTCAGCATCGAAGACACCCAGCCGGCCTGGACCAGGGTCAGTCCGAACGCATCGCGCATCGCGGGCAGCGCGACCGGCACCTTGCCGACGTTGAACGCGATCGCCAGGCCGGCGGCCAGCACGGCGAGCACCGCCGGCCAGTGGGTCGACGGCGCCCGCGCGGCGGTCAAGCGGCCGTGTCGCCGGGCAGGTCCACCGCCGGAGCCGGCTTCCAGCCCTTGCGGCGATGCTCGGCGGTGATGTTCGTACCGATTCCGCCGCGCACGAACCAGTTCGCCTTCACGCGCACGAAGCGCGGCGCGATGGCCTTGACGGGGTCGTCGACGATCGCGTTCGTGACCTTCTCGTGAAAGGCGCCTTCGTCGCGGAAGCTCCAGAAGTACATCTTCAGGCTCTTCAACTCGACGCAGAGCTCGTCGGGGACGATCTCGATCTCGAAGTGCGCGAAGTCGGGCTGGCCGGTCAGCGGGCACAGGCAGGTGAACTCGGGCACGTCGAAGCGCAGCACGTAGTCCCGCTCGGGCGCCGGGTTCGGGAAGACCTGCAGGTCGCGCGAGGGGGCGGTGGGCGGTGTCGCGGGGGCGGCGCGCTGGTTCAGCGCTCGGGTCGGTGCGGCCTTGGGCATGGCGCGGCGGGTGGGGGAGCAAAGGGGGTGCGATGCTATCATCCCCACCCGTTCGCGGCTCCGCCCGGAGCGCTTTTTCCATTACGAATCAAGCACTTGGCGCGATGTGCCGTCGCCGGTGCCGTCGCCCTGCCGAGCCGATGCGCCTCAACCAGATCAAGCTCTCCGGCTTCAAGTCGTTCGCCG
>CALJUI010000094.1 GCA_937975735.1 uncultured Rubrivivax sp. | reverse complement strand
CGTAATCCTTGCGGCGGCTCAGTATCACCGACGGCACGACGTCGAGCCCGAGCCGGGCCGCGTCGTGCTCGCGCAGCAACGACGAGGCGAGCGCCGCCGACACCGCGGCGGCCAGCTTGAGCTCCGGTCGCGCGTCGTCGGGCGGCGGCGTCTGCCAGCGCCGCAGCGACGCCACGGCCGGGTCCATCAGCACCCGGGCACGAGCGGCCATCACCTGGTGCAGCCGCTCGCCGCCGGAGGCGCCCGAGGCCGGCGTGGCCGCCGGCAGGTCGTGCAGGCGACCACGGGCCTCGCTGATGCGGTCGGTGGTCAGCGGGTGGCTGCGCAGGTAGGGGAAGCCGGTGAAGTCGTTGAGCCGGTTCGCCGCCTCGAGCTTCTCGAACATCGCCGCCATGCCGCCGGGCGCGAAGCCGGCGTCCTGCAGCAGGCCGAAGCCGATGCGGTCGGCCTCGCGCTCGACGTCGCGCGAGAAGTTCAGCTGGCCCTGGATCGTCGCCGCCTGGCCGCCGGCGATCGCGGCCTGCGCGGCGTCGGTGTTGCGCGCGCGCGCCGAGGCCAGCAGCGCGACGATCATCGCCGCCGCGGCGACGAGGCTGGTGCGCTGGTTGCTGCCGATGCTTCGCGCGATGTGGCGCTGCGAGACATGGGTCAGCTCGTGCGCGAGCACCGAGGCCAGTTCGTCGCGGCTGGCCGTCATCGCGATCAGCCCGAGGTGCACGCCGACGTGGCCGCCGGGCAGCGCGAAGGCGTTGACGCTGCGGTCGCGGACGAGAAAGACCTGCCAGGCGAAGGCCTCGTCGACGTCGGCGCCGATATGGCCGAGCCGGCGCGCGCTGGCCACCAGCGGCTGCCACAGCGACTGCACGTAGTCCAGCAGCACCGGGTCGTCGAGGTAGGCGGGATCGCGCCAGATGTCGCGCATGATCTGCTCGCCCAGGCGGCGCTCGTCGGCGACTTGGAAGTCGTCGGACGCGCGCTCGCCGAGCGCCGGCAGGTTGACCTGCGCGTGCAGCAGCGGCGACGGCAGGGCGAGGGTCAGCGCCAGCACGAGGCACGGCAGCTTGTTCGGTGACGGCATGGGCTGGCTATGATGACACCGCCGCATTTCCGGCATGTTTCCGCACTTCAATGGCCTCACCGCTGACCCATTTCGACGCTGCCGGCCAGGCCCACATGGTCGACGTCGCCGCGAAGGACGAGACGCACCGTGTCGCGCGCGCGACCGGCGTGATCCGCATGCAGTCGGCGACCTTCGCGCTGATCCGCGCGGGCGGCGCCAAGAAGGGCGACGTGATCGGCGTCGCGCGCATCGCCGCGATCCAGGGCGCCAAGCGCACCGCCGAACTGGTGCCGCTGTGCCACCCGCTGCCGATCACGCGGGTGTCGGTCGAGTTCGACTTCGACGAGGCGGCAAGCAGCGTGCGCTGCACCGCGCAGGTCGAGACGCTCGGGCGCACCGGCGTCGAGATGGAGGCGCTGTGCGCGGTGCAGGTCGGCCTGCTGACGATCTACGACATGTGCAAGGCCGCCGACCGCGGCATGGTCATCGACGGCGTGCGCGTGCTGGCGAAGTCCGGTGGCAAGTCGGGGGACTGGCACTTCACCGAGCCTTCGGCGGGCTGACACCGCCCGGCCCTAAGGGCAGCAGGGTCGGCCAGCGCGGCGGTGGAGTCGGTGCCGGTCGGCACTGGAAGGCCTGAGGCGCCGACGCCGGATCGTCGCACTCGGCGAGGAAGCCGGTCGCCTGCGGGTGGCGGAACTCGCGCAGCCGCGCCGCGACGTGGCGCGCGTCGTCGTCGCGGCCGGCGGCGTGCAGCGCGCGCGCCCAGGCCAGCATCAGCCGCGTGTCGAGCAGGTAGTGCAGGGCGCCGTCGAAGGCGCGCAGGTCGTCGCGCGCGGCGAGCCCGGTGGTCGCCATCGCGTAGGCGGCGTGGTGGGCGAAGAGCACGCTGCGCTGCCCGTCGGCGATGCGCACGGCCAGCGGCGGCGCGGTCGCCGGCGCCTCGAAGATGC
Organism: uncultured Rubrivivax sp.; assembly: GCA_937975735.1. Lineage (GTDB taxonomy): Bacteria > Pseudomonadota > Gammaproteobacteria > Burkholderiales > Burkholderiaceae_C > Rubrivivax. Next base: position 3,597 of record CALJUI010000094.1, on the reverse strand, counting down.
GCACGACGCGCTGGTAGTCGACCACCGCCGCCAGCGCCACGATCACCAGCGCGACGCCGGCGACCGGCGGCCAGGCGCGCGCCGCCGTGCTGCCCGTGTCGGTGCTCGGGGCGGGCCGCCCGAGCGCGAAGCCCCAGGCCCAGGCTGCCGGCAGCAGGAAGTAGGCGTACCACAGCGGGTACTCGAGCAGGCTGTGCAGCCCGATCATCAGCACCATCATCCAGGCGCAGCGCTGGCCGGTGTCGGCCGTGCGCCAGCCGCTCAGCGGCCGCGCGAGCGCCCACAGCAGCTGCGCCAGCACCAGGCCGCCGAGCGGCAGGCCGAGCTCGACGAGCAGCTGCAGCGGCAGGTTGTGGCTGTGGTCGAAGAAGGCGGTCGGCCGGTCCGGGAAGGGCGTCAATGTCCACGCCAGGTTGAACTCGCCGAAGCCGACGCCGGTCCAGGGCTGGCCGCGGATCAGCTCGATCGTGTTCGACCAGATGCCGAAGCGCGAGCCGGAGATGTCGGTTTCCGCCAGCCGCGCGGCGCCGCCGAAGGCGTGCTCGCCCAGGCTCGCCCACAGCGCCATCGCCCCCCAGCCGGCGGCGTAGAGCAGCGGCGCGGCGAGCAGCAACGCGCGCGTCGCGCGGGTCAGGCGCCGATCGGCCAGCCCCCACAGCGCGAGCAGCCCGACGCTGACGAGGCCCGTGCGCGACGCGGTCAGCACGACGGCGAACACGAACAGCGCCATCAGCATCGCCCCGGTGGCGCGCCGCAGGCGGCCCAGCTCGACCAGCGCGACCAGCGCGATCGCCGCCCACAGCAGCAGGCTGCTCAGGTGGTTCGGCTGGCGCAGGTTGCCGACCGCGCGGCCCGGCGAGCTCGGGCGCGCGATCCAGTCGCCGTCGGGCAGCGCCGGCGCGAAGACCTGGATCAGGCCGATCGCGGCGTTGAGCACGCCGGCCACCACCCAGGCCAGGCAGAACCAGGTGAAGACGGTGTGCGCGTCGTCGCTGCGGCGGATCATCGCGCCGTGCGCGGTCAGCAGCGCCGCGGCGACGATCATCCCCAGCGCCGACAGCGCCAGGCTGGCCGGCAAGGCCCCGGGCCCCCAGGACCACAGCACGCCGACCCCGGCCAGCGCCAGCGCGGCGAGCACCGGCGCGACGTCGCGGACGCCGTCGCGGCGCGCGCCCGCGGCGACCACGAACAAGCCCCAGCCGACCAGCGCGACGGCCTGGTTCAGGAAGGTGGGCGACGGGGCCGTGTTGTAGGCCAGCAGCGAGGGCAATGCCGCGGCGGCGAGGGCGGCTAGCCCGATCGCTGGGACGTGTGGGGCGGTCAATCGGGCATCGATGGCGCGAAGCCGAGGATCCTAGCAGGGGCCCCGATCAACGCGGCGCGGTCGGGCCAGTCGATTCGGCGCTCAGGCCCTGCGACGCGAGCCAGCCGCGCCAGTGGCGGTCGATCGACTCGAACTGCTGCGGCGGACTCACGCTTCGGATGACCACCATCTCATGCCGCGCCTCGGCCATCCGGCCGTTCAGCGCCAGCGCTTTCGCGTAGTCCATGCGCGTGGACGGGATGTGGAAGCGCCTGGCCAGGCGTCGCAGCATCTCGATCTCGGCGTCGGGCATGCCCGCCTTCAGCGTGATGCGCGCGCTCGCGTTCAGCGCCCCGAGCTGATCCAGCAGCAGCGGGGTGTCCATCGACTCGTGAGCCGGCAGGGCACCGAAGTTCGCACGCTCGAACCGGTTGAACCGGAAGTCGGACTCCATGTGGAAGTACTCCCACACCAGCAGCGCGAACAGCATGGCGGCGCCGAACATCAGCCCTTGCATCGGACGGCTGGCCGCAGCCGCGGGGTCGGCGCCGGGGCGAACCGGGGTGATCGCGCCTGCCGCCAGCGCCGCCGGCAGCAGGAAGTAGGTGTGCGCGAAGGGGAACTCGAGCATCGACTGCACCAGCAGCGCCAGCCACAGCGCGAAGACCGCATGCCGCTGCCCGAGCAGCGACGCGTCGGCGACCCGTCGCAGCCAGCCGCCCATCCAGGCGAGAAGCGCAGCGAAGGCCGCTGCGCCCAGCGGGATGCCGAACCAGGTCATGAAGTCCAGCAGCACGTTGTGCGCGAACACGACATTGCGCGACGGGTGCACCGTCTCGCTGACCTCGGCCAGCGCGCGCACGGCCTGGTTGAAGCCGTGGCCGGCCCAGGGGCGCTCGACGATCGCGGCCCAGAAGTGCAGCCAGATCCACTGCCGCGGACCGACTTCGGGGTCGGTGCGCACGCCCTCCTGCTGCAGCAGCAGCAGCCGCTGCGCCGGCTCGATGGCCCAGGCCAGCAGCGCGACGACGGCGACGCCGAACAGCAGGTCGCCCAGACCCAGGCGGGTCGGGACGCGGCGGCGCGTCAGCAGCCACAGGATCGCGACCAGCGCCAGCGCCAGCTGGGCGGCGCGGGACTGGCTGATCAGCACACCCCAGATGCAGAAGCCCAGGGCCAGCAGGAAGACGCCGCGTCGGACGATGGTTCGCGACTCGTACAGGGCGGCGGTCGAGATCGCGCCCATCACCATCGCCAGGCCGAAGTGGTTGGGCTGCGCAAAGTTGGCGAACGGCCGGTTGTCGATCAGCTCCATCGCCATCCAGCTCGGGACCGTCAGCCGCAGCCACTGCGCGGTGGCCAGGCCGCCGGCGGTGATCGCGGCGACGAGCAGGGTGCCGAAGAGAGTCGCCAGCACCTGTTCGCGCCCGGCCCGCGCGGCCCAGAGCTGGCCGAGGTAGAGGGCCGACGCGACCCCGATCGCGTACAGGAAGCCGATGACCGCGTCGCCACGGAAGTCGAGCGCGCCCCAGGCCCACTGCAGCAGCGGCCAGGTCGCGGCCACGGCCCATACCCGGACCGCGGTGGGCGGTGGCAGACGGCCGAGCGTGGCGTCGGCCGCCGGCGACACACGCGGCATGGTCGTGATGGCGAGTGCGAGCGCGCAAAGACCCAGGCCGGCGAACATCTCCAGATGGAAGGCCGGCCAGGGGGGGTAGTGGTTCGGGGCGTTCCAGCCGAGGAACAGGCCGGTGAGACCCAGGAACAGCAGCAGCGCGTGCATTCAAAGAAAAAAGGGGCGGCCTGTGGCCGCCCCTTCCGGTTGGGTGTGGTTCGGTGGACCGATCAGACCGCGCGGCAGGAGCCGGGCAGGAACTTGGCCTGGACCGTGCCGGGGCCGCAGAGCCACGCAGCGACCGTGCCGCCAGCCACCGGGGCCGTGCAGGCGCCCATGGTCGTCGCGGCGTTGCTGCAGGGCTTCAGGATGACGGTGCCGTCCGCGCCCGGGCCGATGCCCGTCGACGTGACCGTGACGGTGCCGTCGCCGGCAGTGACGATCGAGGTGACGTACTTGGTGCCGGAACCGGCTGCCACTTCGCAACCCCAGGCGCCCGCGGCGGGCAGGGTGCTCGCGCTCTGGATCGTCTCGGTGATGCTGGTGCGGCAGGCCGAGGCGGCCAGCACGACTTCCGACATCTTGGCCTTCTTCGTGTAGTCCTGGTAGGCCGGCAGCGCGACCGCGGCCAGGATGCCGATGATCGCCACGACGATCATCAGTTCGATCAGGGTGAAAC
>CALJUI010000093.1 GCA_937975735.1 uncultured Rubrivivax sp. | reverse complement strand
GCGCCGACGCGCGGCGACATCTCGTCGAGCGCGGCGGCTAGCGCGCGCTCGCCGCCCTGCTCGCAGGTCTCGGCCGCCGGCGTGCGCTTGTCGTCGCACCACCAGGCGTCGTTGCGCGCCAGCACGCCCTCGAGCGCGTCCTGGAAGCTGCGGGTGGCGAAGGATTTCTCGAACAGCGCCTCGCTGGCTTCGTCCAGCAGCACGGCGCGCGACAGCTGGCGCATCCAGGCCCAGTAGATCAGCGGCGCGGCGCGGTCGGCGGCCATCGTGCCGTCGAAGCCGGCGAGCTGCTCGCGCGCCGCGGCCAGCAGCGGGTGCGCCGGCTCGGCTTTCAGCAGCCAGGGCAGCAGGGGCGCCGCGGCGAGCGACTTGACGTCGCTCTGGATATGCCGCAGGTCCTGCAGCGAGTGCTTGGGCCGCTCGCCGAGCAACTGCTCGATGCGCTGCTGACGGTACGGCAATGCCCACTCGCTGGTGATGAAGTGCGGGTAGTCCGGCGCATGGATGCGCTGGTTGGCGGTGGCGATCCAGCCGCGCGCGGGGTTGATCTCGCGCGGCGTCTGCCCGGCCGGCACCCAGCCGATCCAGTCGTAGCGGGCGTCCCAGCCCGGCGCTGGCGCGAGGCCGCGCAGGTCGTTGTCCGGCCCGCGCAGCGGCACGCGGCCGGGGGAGATCACGCCGATCGCGCCGTCGACGTCGGCGACGACCATGTTCTGCATCGGCGCCACCCAGGGCTCGGCGGCGGCGAAGAACTCGGCCACCGATCCGGCACGCATGAAGCCCAGGCCGACGCCGACCGGGTCGGTGTCGGCGTCCAGCGCGGTCCAGCGCATCGCCAGCACGTGGCGCTTGCCGATCACGTCGTCGACGACGCCGGCGTCTGAGATCACCGGGCCGTGCCGCGTGCGGCGCACGGTGATCGGCACGTCGGGCTGGCCCTTGACGCGGATGACCTCCTCGGCCACCTCGAAGGCGGCATGGCCGTCGGGCGTGCGGTAGCGCTCGGGCGCGCCGTCGACGATCTCCTCGATGTACAGGTCCTGCACGTCGGGGCCGGTGTTCGTGAAGCCCCAGGCGACCCGCGCGTTCTGGCCGAGCACGACGATCGGCAGGCCGGGCATAGTCGCGCCGGCGACGTCCAGCCCCGGCGCCTTCAGCCGCGCGAAGTACCACAGCGCCGGCGCGCTCAGCTTCAGGTGCGGGTCGTTGGCGAGCAGCGGCTTGCCCGTCGTCGTGTGGCTGCCGGCGACGACCCAGTTGTTCGAACCGACGCCTTCGATGCCCGACGGCGGCGCGATGTCGAGCAGCCGGTTCAGGCTCTGCTGCACCGCCGGCTTGGTCAGGCCCAGCTCGCGGTACAGCGCCGCATAGTCGCGCACCGGCAGCGGCGCTTCGCCCGGGTACGGCGGCAGGAACTGGTCGATGCGCTCGACCGGCAGCGACGCCGACAGGCGCAGACGGTGCAGCTCGGTAGCCCAGTTCGCGCCCAGATCCCAGGCCATCATGATCGCCCAGGCCAGGCTGTCGACCGGGTCCCAGGGCTCGGGCTGCACGCCGAGGATCAGGAACTCCGGCGGGCGTGCGCGGAGCTGGTCCTTCAGCACCGCGTCGATGCCAGCGGCATAGGCCAGCAAGGCCTCGCGCGACGCGCCTGAGGTCTGCGCCCACTGCGCCTGCGCGGCGCGGCGCACGCCGAGCGCGCGCAGGAAGCGGTCGGTCTCGAGGGCCCCCGGGCCGAAGGCCTCGGCGAGCCGGCCGGCACCGATGCGGCGATGCGTCTCGAGCTGCCACAGCCGATCCTGCGCGTGCACGACACCCAGGCCGAAGAAGGCGTCGTTCGCGCTCGCGGCATGGATCGTCGGGATGCCGTGCCCGTCGCGCTCGATGCGCAACTCGGCGCGTGCGCCGTGCAGGGTCATCGTGCCATCGGTCTGCGGCAGCGTGCGCTCGGCGTAGAGCCACAGGCTCACCGCGGCCAGCACCAGCAAGACGAGGAGGCCGAGCAGGCCGCGGGCAATCCAACGCATCAAGGGTTCTCCGGTTTAGGGGCCGAAGCCTAACGTCTCCCCGGCGTGGCGCGATCGGGTCATGCCCGGGCCACAATGATTTCCATGGCAGAGACCTTCGACTACCTGATCGTCGGCGGCGGTTCCGCCGGCTGCGTGCTGGCCGCGCGGCTCAGCGAGGACCCGGGCGTCACCGTGGCGCTGCTCGAGGCCGGCGACAGCGACCGCAGCGTGCTGATCCACTGCCCCGCGGGTCTGGCGCTGATGGCGCAGACCGGCCAGGCGAACTGGGCCTTCAAGACGGTGCCGCAGCCCGGGCTCGGCGGCCGCCGCGGGTACCAGCCGCGCGGCAAGGTGCTCGGCGGCTCGAGCTCGATCAACGCGATGATCTACCTGCGCGGCCAGCACGAGGACTACGACCACTGGGCCGCGCTCGGCAATCCGGGCTGGACCTGGAACGAGGTGCTGCCCTACTTCCGCAAGGCCGAGCACAACGAGCGCGGCGCCGACGACTGGCACGGCACGGGCGGGCCGCTCAACGTCGCCGACCTGCGCAGCCCGAACCGGCACGGGGCGGCCTTCGTTCAGGCTGCGGTTCAGGCCGGCTATCCGGAGAACCCCGACTTCAACGGCGGCCGTCAGGAGGGCGTCGGCGCCTACCAGGTCACCCATCGCGACGGCGAGCGCTTCAGCGCCGCCAAGGCCTACCTGACGCCGAACCTGTCTCGACCGAACCTGAAGGTCTTCACCGGCGCGATCGCGACCCGGGTGCTGTTCGAGGGCCGGCGTGCGACCGGCGTCGCGCTTCGGCGCCAGGGCCAGACGATCGAACTGCAGGCCCGCCGCGAGGTCGTGCTGTCCGCCGGCGCGCTGCAATCGCCGCAGCTGCTGCTGCTCAGCGGCATCGGCGCCGGGCCCGAGTTGCAGGCGCACGGCCTGCCAGTGGTTCACGAACTGCCCGGCGTCGGCCGCCACCTGCACGACCACGTCGACGTCGTTCAGGTGGTCGACGCGCCGCACCTGAAGGACCTGTTCGGCGTCTCGCCGGCCGGCGCCTGGCGTGCGCTGAAGGGCATCTTCGAGTGGCGCCGCCAGCGCACCGGGATGCTGACGACCAACTTCGCGGAGACCGGCGGCTTCATCCGCAGTTCGCCGAACGAGGCCACGCCGGACCTGCAGCTGCACTTCGTGATCGGCAAGCTGATCGACCACGGCCGCAAGACGGTGTTCGGCCATGGCTACTCCTGCCACGTCTGCCTGCTGCGGCCGAAGAGCCGCGGCAGCGTCACGTTGGACAGCGCCGATCCCTTCGCCGCGCCGCGCATCGACCCGAACTTCCTTGCCGAGCGCGACGATGTCGACCGCCTGATCACCGGCTTTCGGATCATGCGGCGGGTGCTGTCGCAGCCTGCGCTGGCCGGTCTGCGCGGGCGCGAGCTCGCGGCGTCGGCCGGCGCCCAGACCGACCCGCAGATCGAGCAGTTCATCCGTGCCTACGCCGACACGATCTACCACCCGGTGGGCAGCTGCCGCATGGGGCCGGACCCGGCGCACGACGTCGTGGATGCACAGCTGCGCGTGCACGGCGTCGAGCGGCTGCGCGTGGTCGATGCGTCGATCATGCCGCGCATCGTCTCGGGCAACACCAATGCGCCGACGATCATGATCGCCGAGAAGGCGGCCGACCTGATGCGCCAGGCCGCCTGAGCCTGCCATCATGCGGGGATGAGACTCTCGGTCCTCGATCAGTCGGTCGCGGTGCAGGGCCGCGGCGAAGACGACGCGCTGCGCGACACGCTGGACCTTGCCACGCACTGCGAGGCGCTCGGCTACCACCGCTTCTGGGTCAGCGAGCACCATGGGCTGCCGACCATCGTCGGCTCGGCGCCGGAGATCGTGATGGCGGCGATCGCCGCGCGCACGACGCGCATCCGGATCGGCAGCGCCGGCGTGATGCTGCCGCACTACAGCGCGCTGAAGGTCGCCGAGCAGTTCCGCGTGCTCGACGCGCTGGCGCCGGGCCGCATCGACCTCGGCGTCGGCCGCGCGCCGGGCGGCGACCAGCGCACCGCGTTCGCGCTGAACCCGAACGCCGCTTCGGCCGCCGAGGCCTTCCCGCGGCAGGTGCTCGACCTGCAGGCCTGGACGCGCGGCGAGCATCACCAGGGCCTGTGGGCCCGCCCGTTGCCGCCCGAGGGCGCCGGCCGGGAGCGCGCGCCCGAGATCTGGATCCTCGGCAGTTCGGACTACGGCGCCCAGTTGGCGGCGCACCTCGGGCTGCCCTACGCCTTCGCCTACTTCTTCACCGACGGCCAGGGGGTCGAGCAGGCGCTGGCGCTGTACCGCAGCCTGTACCGCCCCAGCGAGCGGCACCCGCGGCCGCAGGCGACGATCTGCATCTGGGCGCTGGCCGCCGACGAGGCCGAGACAGCGCTGCACCATGCGACCAGCCGCGAGCGCTGGCGCGTCGATCGGCAGCGCGGCCAGCTCGGCCCGCTGCAGTGGCCCGACCAGATCGCGCGCGAAGGCTTCGATCAGGCGGCGATGCCGATGGTCGAGGCGATGCGCAGGCGCGCCTTCGTCGGCACCGGCGAGCAGGTCGCGGCGCAGCTGCGCGAGCTGGCTGCGCGACTCGAGCTCGACGAGTTGGTGATCAACACCTGGGCCTGCGACCCGGCGGTGCGCCGGCATTCCTACGCGCTGCTCGCCCAGGCCTGCGGGCCGGGCCGATGACCTCGATCCGCTTCGTGCTGCGCGGCGAACACATCGCGCTCGATGCGCTGCTGAAGGCCACCGGCCTGGTGGCGTCGGGCGGCGAAGCCAAGCAGGTGATCGTCGACGCGCAGGTCCGCGTCGGTGGACATGTCGATACCCGGCGCTCGGCCAAGATGCGGTCGGGGCACCTCTGCGCTCTGGGCGATGACCATGTCCTGCTGTGCCCGCCGATGGATCCGGCCCCCTGAAAAACGAAACCCCTCCGAGCCCTGCGGGCCGGAGGGGCGGGTGGCCTCGGCCACCTTTCGGAGCTCCGGAGGAATGAGGTCCGGGGCCCCTGACGCGCAGTGACTGCGCCGTCTGTATTGCCTTCGCTCGGAAGGCAAGTCAACCTTAAGACAACTGCCGGTCGAAGGCAAGCCCGAATCGCAGTCGCGGGCGGGGTTTCTGATCCGCATCAATCCCGACCGAGCAGGCGTTCGACCAGCCCCTTCGTGCGTGTCGTGACCGCCGGGTCCATCGCCAGTGTGCGTCCCCACTCGCGGCTCGTCTCGCCGGGCCACTTGTTGGTCGCGTCCAGTCCCATCTTGCCGCCCAGGCCGCTGATCGGCGAGGCGAAGTCGAGGTAGTCGATCGGCGTGTCGTCGACCAGCGTGGTGTCGCGCACCGGGTCCATCCGGGTGGTGATCGCCCACACCACTTCCTTCCAGTCGCGAATGTCGACGTCGTCGTCGGTCACGACGATGAACTTGGTGTACATGAACTGGCGCAGGAAACTCCAGAGCCCGAACATCACGCGCTTGGCGTGGCCCGGGTAGCTCTTCTTGATGCTGATCACCGCAAGCCGGTAGCTGCAGCCCTCAGGCGGCAGGTAGAAGTCGACGATCTCGGGAAACTGCTTCTGCAGGATCGGTAAGAAGACCTCGTTCAGTGCCACGCCCAGCACCGCCGGCTCGTCCGGCGGCTTGCCGGTGTAGGTGCTGTGGTAGATCGGCTCGCGGCGCTGCGTCAGCCGCGTGACCTCGAAGACGGGAAACCAGTCCTGCTCGTTGTAGTAGCCGGTGTGGTCGCCGAACGGGCCTTCTAGCGCGTGCAGGTGGCCGCCCCGTTCGGCCAGCGGCACGCCGTGCGCCGAGCGGCCTTCGAAGCCGGGCTCAGCGACCGGGATGCGACCCTCCAGCACGATCTCGGCGCTGGCCGGCACCTGCAGCCGCTTGTCGCCCTCGCCCACCCCGGTGGCGACCACTTCGGTCCGGCTGCCGCGCAGCAGGCCGGCGAACTGGTATTCCGACAGGCTGTCGGGCACCGGTGTCACCGCGCCCAGGATGGTCGCCGGGTCGGCGCCGAGCGCCACGGCCATCGGGAACGGCTGGCCGGGGTTGGCGCGCGCGAAGTCGCGGAAGTCGAGCGCGCCGCCGCGGTGCGCCAGCCAGCGCATGATCCGCTGGCGAGGTCAGATCACCTGCTGGCGGTAGATGCCCAGGTTCTGCCGATCGCGCGGCGCCGCCACCGATTGCGGCCCGCGCGTGACCACCAGGCCCCAGGTGATCAGCGGGCCGGCGTCGCCGGGCCAGCAGGTCTGCACCGGCAAGCGGCCGAGGTCGACGTCGTCGCCCTCGAAGACCTCCTCCTGGCAAGGCGCGCGCCGCTGCACCGCCGGCTTCATGTCCCACACCGCCTTGGCCATGTCGAACAGCTTGCCGACCTCCTTCAGGGCTTTTGGCGGCTCGGGCTCCTTCAGCGCGGCCAGCAACCGGCCGACGTCGCGCAGGTCCGACAAAGAGGCCGCCCCCATGCCCAGGGCCACTCGTTCGGGGGTACCGAAAAGATTGGCCAGCACCGGGATCTTGTAACCGGCTGGCCGCTCGAACAGCAGCGCCGGCCCCCCGGCACGCAGCACCGCGTCGGCCACGGCGGTCATCTCGAGCCGCGGCGAGACGTCATCGCGCACTCTTTTGAGCTCATCGCGCCCTTCCAGCTGGCGAACGAAGTCCCGCAGGTCCCGATATTTCATTCTCTTCAGTTATAGATAGATGGTTCTAAATTCTTGACTGGGTATATCGCGGTTCCTAGAATTCGCGCCGATCGAGTGATTCAGGGTTAACCCGCGATGCAGGCTCGCCTGCGACAGGACGTGCGGTTGACCGTTCGAAGGCGCCGTCGGACCTCGGCCAAGAGCTGGGGAGTCGTCGGCGGATTATCGGTGGCAGGCCCGGCGCAGCGGTTGCGCGGCCAAGGCCGATCGAGAGGTATCCATGAAAGCCATTGCCGCGTTGAACGATGCGCGACAGGCCGCGAGCCGATCACTGTCCGTCTTTTTCGGGGATGTCGGCCGCGGCATGCTCGAACTCGCGCACAACACCCTGGCCCTGGTGGGCCTGGCCGTGGTCGCCGCGCTGCTCTTCGCCGCCGGCCGGGCCGAGTTGCGCCAGCAGGCCGAGGTGCTGGCGTTGGACTGGCTGCAGACCCGCCACGAGGCCCGGGCGATCGCCTCGGGCGATCTGCTGTCGATCATCGGGGACAACGACGCCGTCGCCCGCGCCACGGCGGTCGATCCGAAGGAACTGACCAAGGCCCAGGCCTCGGTCGCCCAATGGATCTCACGACGCTACCGCGTCGCGCCCGAGCCGGTGGCGCGTCTGGTCCAGGAGGCCTGGGCGATCGGCCAGCAGGCCAAGCTCGATCCGACGCTGATCCTGGCGATCATGGCGATCGAGTCCAGCTTCAACCCGTTCGCGCAGAGCCCGGTCGGCGCGCAGGGTCTGATGCAGGTCATGACCCACATCCACGACGACAAATACCAGGCCTTCGGCGGCGCGCACGCCGCCTTCGACCCGCTGACCAACCTGCGCGTCGGCGTCCAGGTGCTCAAGGAGTGCATCGCCCGCGCCGGCAGCGTCGAGGCTGGCCTGCGCTACTACGTCGGCGCCGCGCTGCTCGACTCCGACGGCGGCTATGCCGCCAAGGTGCTGTACGAGCAGTCGCACCTGCAGCGGGTGGCCGGCGGCCAGCAGGTCGCGACGAACGTGCCGAGCAACCCGCCGCCGATGGCCGTCGAGACGGTGCCGGTGGTCGCGCCGGCCGCCTCGGGCGCCGCCCCGGCCGCGCCGCAGCGGGTCGCCATGCTGCAGTCCGGGCGCTGACGGGCGCTACACTCCGCTCGACCGCGCAACTGGCGATAGGGGTGGCCTCCCGGCCGCCCGGAGGTGGACGACCACCGGGAAGTGCGGCGTGCGATCGGCCCCGTCCGGGACGCGGTCGCACCGATCCGCCGTTCGCCTGGGCAGCCCTCGACCACCGCCGTGCGTGGTGGATCTCGATGGCCCTTCAACTGAAGAGGACTGCCATGTTCGACCGTTCCCAATCCACCATCGCCCGCGTCGATCCCGACGTCTGGGCCGCGATCCAGGCCGAGAACCAGCGCCAGGAGGCGCACATCGAGCTGATCGCCTCCGAGAACTACACATCGCCGGCGGTGATGGCCGCGCAAGGCTCGCAGCTCACCAACAAGTACGCCGAGGGCTACCCGGGCAAACGCTACTACGGCGGCTGCGAGAATGTCGACGTCGTCGAGCAGCTGGCGATCGACCGCTGCAAGCAGCTGTTCGGCGCGAACTTCGCCAACGTGCAGGCCAACTCCGGCTCGCAGGCCAACCAGGCCGTCTTCTTCGGCCTGCTGCAGCCGGGCGACACGATCATGGGCATGAGCCTGGCCGAGGGCGGCCACCTGACCCACGGCATGGCGCTGAACATGAGCGGCCGCTGGTTCAAGGTGGTCAGCTACGGGCTCGATGCCAACGAAGCCATCGACTACGACGCGATGGAGCGCCTGGCCCACGAACACAAGCCCAAGCTGATCATCGCCGGCGCGTCGGCCTACAGCCTGCGCATCGACTTCGAGCGCTTCGCCCGCGTCGCCAAGGCGGTCGGGGCGATCTTCATGGTCGACATGGCGCACTACGCCGGGCTGATCGCCGCCGGCGTCTACCCGAACCCGGTGCCGCACGCCGACGTCGTCACCAGCACCACGCACAAGAGCCTGCGCGGACCCCGCGGCGGCATCGTCGTGATGAACGACGAGGCGATCGCGAAGAAGATCAACAGCGCGATCTTCCCCGGCATCCAGGGCGGGCCGCTGATGCACGTGATCGCCGGCAAGGCGGTCGCCTTCAAGGAAGCGCTGGCGCCCGAGTTCAGGGCCTACCAGCAACAGGTCGTGAGGAACGCCGACGTGCTGGCCCGCACGCTGATCGAGCGCGGCCTGCGCATCGTCTCCGGCGGCACCCAGAGCCACGTGATGCTGGTCGACCTGCGGCCGAAGAACCTGACCGGCAAGGAGGCCGAGGCGGTGCTCGGGGCCGCGCACATGACGTGCAACAAGAACGGCATCCCGAACGACCCGCAGAAGCCGATGGTCACCAGCGGCATCCGGCTGGGCACGCCGGCAATGACGACGCGTGGCTTCAGGGAGGAGCAGGCGCGGCAGACCGCGCACCTGATCGCCGACGTGCTGGACAAGCCGCACGACGAGGCGAACATCGCCGCGGTCCGCACCAAGGTCGAGGCGCTGACGCGGGACTTCCCCGTGTACCGCTGAGGCGAACCGGTCCCGATGCGCTGCCCCTATTGCGACCACGAGGACACCCAGGTCGTCGAGACGCGCGAGTCGGACGAGGGCGGCGTGATACGCAGGCGCCGGCGCTGCCTGGGCTGCGACAAGCGCTTCACCACCTACGAGCGGGTCGAGATCTCGATGCCGGCGGTGGTCAAGAAGGACGGCAGCCGGATCGATTTCGACCCCGCGAAGGTGCGCGCGTCGATGCAGCTGGCGCTGCGCAAGCGGCAGGTCAGCGTCGATGTCGTCGACGCCGCGCTCGAGCGCATCCAGAACAAGATGCTGGCCAGCGGCCTGCGCGAGATGTCCAGCGCACGGATCGGCGAACTGGTGATGCGCGAGCTCAAGCGCATCGACAAGGTCGCCTACGTCCGCTTCGCGTCGGTCTACCGGCGCTTCGAGGATGTCGACGAGTTCCGGCAGCTGATCAAGGACATCTGACCCCCCTCGGGGGCATCCCCCGGCCGGGGGCCACCACCAAGCCCTCCGCCGGTGGATCGCGCCGGAACGAGCCCCTGCCTAGAGTGACGACATCCGCCACCCACCGGGAGTCGTCATGCACCGAGCCCACCACCGCCACCGCGGCGTGTCCCTGGTCGAATGCGCGGTCGCCCTCGCGATCACCGCCACCGCGCTCGGCCTGGCGCTGCCGAGCCTGACCGAGTTGCGCGACCGCCACCGGCTCGACGCCGTCGCGGCCCAGCTCGAGACCGACCTGATGCTGGCGCGCTCCGAGGCGGTGGCGCGCCACGACGGCGTGCGCCTGGACCTGCAGAGCGACCTGGGCGGCAGCTGCTACGTGCTGCACGACGGCCGCGCGGGCGACTGCCGCTGCACCGCCACCGAACTGCCAGTCTGCCGCGCCGGCTTGCAGGCGATCCGCCACGCGCGCTTTCCGGCAGCCGGGCCGATCCAGGTCAGCTCGCGATCGGCTTCGATCGTCTTCGATCCGGCTCTGGGCACGGTCACGCCGACCGCGACGATCAAGGTCAGCGGCGCAGCGGGCACCGTGCATCAGGTGATCAACATCATGGGCCGGGTCCGCTCCTGCGTGCCGGCACCCGGCCGTGCCGGCTACCCGACCTGCTGAGCGGGCAAGGCGGTGGACGAGCGGTCGGTTCAAGGCGACGAACGGCCATCCGGGGGATTCCCCCTGAATCGGGGATCTCGATAATGAAGCACATGCTCCCCCGGCCCGGCTTCGGCACCGCAGGCGCTCGGCGCCACCGCGGTTTCACGCTCATCGAACTGCTGATCGTGGTCGTGGTGGCCGGCGTGCTGGCGGCAGTGGCCCTGCCGAGCTTCTACGACAACATCCGCAAGAGCCGGCGATCCGAGGCCTTCGCCGCAATGAGCGCCGTCCAGCAAGCCCAGGAGCGACTGCGTAGCAACCAGGCCAACTACACGACCACGCTGTCCGATCTCGGCATGACCGCGACCACGCCGGGGGGCTACTACGACATCAGCCTCAGCGCGCCCACCGACCCGGGCTTCACCCTGGCCACCGGCTACACGGTGACGGCGGTCGGGGTCGCGGGCACCTCGCAGGCCAAGGACAGCCAGTGCCGCAAGCTCAGCGCCCGCGTGCTCGGCGGCAACTTGAGCTATGCCGGTTGCGGCAGCTGCACCACCTTCACCTACACGGCGACCCATCCATGCTGGGCCCAGTGATCGCCGCCCGCCGGTCGCGCGGGCTCACGCTGATCGAACTGCTGGTGGCGGTCGCGATCGGCGCGACCCTGTTGCTGCTGGTCGCGCCCAGCTTCCAGGACTACATCCTGATGCAGCGGCTGCGCAGCACGCACGCCCAGCTCGTCACGGATCTGCAGTTCGCGCGCAGCGAGGCGGTGGCGCGCAACCGCTACGTGCGGCTCAGTTTCCGGGTGCCGACCTCGGGGTCGACCTGCTACACGATCTACACCGCCGACACGAACACGCCGCGCTGCAACTGCCTGCTCGGTGCCGGCTCGGCCTGCACGGGCACGGCCCAGGAGATCCGCACCGTCGCGCTGCCGCCCTCGGGCGGCGTGCGGCTGTCGATTCCGCCGGGACAGGACTCGGCGTTCGCCTTCGATCACGTCACCGGAGGCATCGTCAGCATCCCGATCAACCTGATCTGGCCCGACCCGACGCCGTTCGAGATCCTGACCTCGATCGACACCGCCCGCACGATCCGCACCACGGTCGGCATGTCCGGCCGGCCGACCGCCTGCGCACCGGCCAGCCTCAGTGTCGGAGTACCCGCATGCTGAGGCGGGACCTGTCGGTCGTTCCGCGCACCACCCAGCGCGGCCTGTCGATCGTCGAGCTGATGGTCGGCATCACCGTCGGCCTGATCATCGTGGCCGGCGCGGTGCTGATCACCTCGACCCAGCTCGGCAATCACCGTCGCCTGCTGCTCGAGACCCAGCTGCAGCAGGACCTGCGCGCCACCGCCGACGTGATCACCCGCGAGTTGCGTCGTGCCGGCTACTGGGACCAGGCGCAGAGCGGCGTCTGGTCCGAGAACGGCGCAGCGGTGTCGAAGAATCCGTTCGCCGCCCTCGTGCCGGCCAGCGGCGCGACCAGCGACATCGAGTTCAGGTACTGGCGCCGCGTCGGCGACACCGGGCCCTTCGGCTTCAAGCTGGAAAGCGGCGTGATCCGCTCGCGCATCGGCGGCGCCTGGCAGGACCTGACCGACGCGCAGACGATGGAGGTCACCGGCTTCGCCGTCACGCTGTCCGACGCGGCGTCCTACCAGCTGCCCTGCCCGCGACTGTGCGCCGACGGCACGCAGAACTGCTGGCCGACGCTCGAGTTGCGCACGGCGACCGTGGACATCGCCGCGCGCGCCAAGACCGACGCCACGGTGACGCGTGCACTCTCGAGCAGCACGCGGCTGCGCAACGACCGGATCCGATTCAACGATCCGCTCAACCCGGACCTCGTATGCCCCGCCTGAGCCCGCCGACGCGCCGCACCCGCCCGTTCGCCCAGCGCGGCGTCGCGTCGCTGGTGGTGGTGATGATCCTGTTCTTCATCCTGGCGTTGGTCGCCGCCTACACGAACCGCAACCTGATCTTCGAGCAGCGCACCGCGACCAACCAGTACCGTTCGACGCAGGCGCTGGAAGCGGCGCAGGCCGGGCTCGAATGGGCGCTGGCGATGCTCAACAGCAGTCGCATCACCGACGCCTGTGCGCCCAGCCTGGCGATCACCGACCCGACCTTCCGCCAGCGCTACCTCGACATCCATCCCGATACCGGCATGGTCCAGGCGAAGCTGCAATCCGACGGCGTCAGCACGCTGATGCCGAGTTGCGTCTTCGACGGCAGCAACTGGAACTGCCATTGCCCGGCCGACGGCAATCCAGTGGTCGCCGCGCCGGCCGGGGCGGGCGTCTTCCCGGCCTTCCGGGTGCGCTTTCTGGCGTCGCCGGCGGTCAAGGCGGGCCTCGTGCGCATCGAGGTCAACGGCTGCACGCGGCTCGACGACACCTGCCTGAACTTCCCGTCGGCCGCGGTGGCGGGCGAAGGGCGCGCGTCGGTACAGACCTACGCCGCGCTGCGCAGCGGCCTCGGCGCCGCGCCGACAGCGGCGCTGACCGCGCGCGAGTCGATCGATCTCGGCCGCGCCGCGCTGGCGGCCTTCAACACCTCGACGGCGACGACCGGCATCACGATCCTGGCCGGCGGCGCGGTGAACCCGGCCGGGCTGCGCCTGGAGAGCCATCCGGGCACGCCGGCCGACACGACGCTGCTCGCCGGCGACGCGGCGCTGGCCGCGCTGAGCGATGAGCGCATGTTCACCAACACCTTCGGCGCGCTGCCGGCGGTTTATCGCCAGCAGCCGGCCGCGCTGCGGCCCCCCTGCACCGCCGGTGTGTGCAACGCGACGCAGGTGCGCGACTTGGCGGCGATCAACCCCGGCCGCGTGATCTGGGTCGAGGGTGACCTGTCGATCGACACCGGCGGCGACGTCGGCTCGCCGACCGAGCCGCTGGTGCTCGTCGTCGACGGCAACCTGAGCTTCTCGCTGCCGGTGGACGTCTACGGCCTGGTCTACAGCCGGTCGACGAACTGGTCGATGAGCGGCCCCGGGCGCATCCTCGGCGCCGCGGTTGCCGAAGGCCGGGTCTCCGGCTCGGCGACGACACAGATCGAGTACGACCGCGCGGTGCTGAACCGCCTGCGTTTCCAGACGGGCTCCTTTGTGCTGGTGCCGGGAAGCTGGAGGGACTTCGAGTGAAGCTGCATCGCTGGCGTGAGTCGGGGGTCTCGCTGATCGAGGCGATGGTCGCGCTCGCCGTGATGGCATTCGGCACCCTCGCGTTGATCGGCGTGCAGGCCACGCTGCGGCAGAACGCCGACATCGCCAAGCAGCGCGCCGAGGCGGTCCGCATTGCGCAGCAGCGCGTCGAGCAGTGGCGCGGCGTCACCAGCCTGGATCCGGTCGCCGGGGTCGACTACGCCGACATCGTCGACACCGGCCCGACGACGATCGCCGGCCTGAACGCGACCTTCTCGCGCACCGAAACGGTCCAGACCTCGGCCGACCCGCGCATCAAGACGCTGACCGTCGACGTGACCTGGACCGACCGCACGAACCAGGCCCAGCAGGTGCGGATCAGCAGCTCTATCGGGGGTGTCGCGCCGCAGCTGGCCGGCTCGCTGTCGCTGCCGATGGACGCGGCGCTGACGCGCAACCCTCGCGGCCGCCATCCAGCGATCCCGCTGGGCGCGACCGACGTCGGCTCGGGCAAGAGCGAGTTCAGGCCGCCGGGCGCGGGTTCGCTGAGCTGGATCTTCAGCAACGTCACCGGGCGCATCGTCAGCCTGTGCTCGTCGCCCGGCGTCTGCGTCGACACCAATGCGCGGCTGCTGTCGGGCTTCGTGCGCTTCGCCGTCGACCCGGTCGCCCCGACACCGGCCGACGCCGAGCGCCCGCCGAGCCCGGCCTTCGGCGTCTCGGTCTTCGTCCGCCAGTCCTCGCCGGTCGCCGCCGACAAGAGCTGCTACACGCAGCTGACCGCGTCCTACGTCGCCTATTACTGCGCGGTCCCGGTGTCGACCGCCGTGCCGCACTGGACCGGCACGTCGCTGCTCGGCGGGCTGCCGCTGGCCAGCGCGATCGCCGACCCGGACGCCTCGGCCTTCCGGGTCTGCCGCTACACGCCGCACCCGCTGCGGGACAATGCGCTGACCGTCCCCGCGGACATGAGCAATGCGCAGCACCCCTACGTCTACGTCAAGGTCGCCGGTTCGCTGCAGAACCAGAACTTCCTCGTCATCCGCGC
>CALJUI010000092.1 GCA_937975735.1 uncultured Rubrivivax sp. | reverse complement strand
GGCGTGCTGCGCTACGGCGAGCTCGACCAGCGTGTGCGCGCGCTGGCAGCAGCCCTGCGCGCCGCGGGCGTCAAGCGCGAGGAGCGCGTGCTGCTGCTGATGCTGGACTGCTGCGACTGGCCGGTGGCCTTCCTGGGCGCGATGTACGCCGGCATCGTGCCGGTGGCCGTGAACACGCTGCTGACGGCCGACGACATCGCCTACCTGCTGGAGCATTCGCGGTCCCAGGCGCCCCTGGTGTCCGGCGCGCTGCTGCCGGCGCTGAATGCGGCGATGGCCAAGTCCGACCACGAGGTGCAGCACGTGATCGTGTCGCGCCCGGTGGCGCCGCTGCACCCGTCGGAGGTGGACTTCAACGCGTTCATCGCGGCGCAGGCGCCGATGCCCAGGCACGCGGCCACACGCGCCGACGACCCCGGCTTCTGGCTGTATTCGTCGGGCTCCACCGGGCGGCCCAAGGGCGCGGTGCACGCGCAGGCCAACGGCTACTGGACCTCGGAGCTGTACGGCCGGCGCGTGCTCAAGCTGCGCGAGGACGACGTGTGCTTCTCCGCGGCCAAGCTGTTCTTCGCCTACGGGTTGGGCAATGCGCTGACCTTCCCGATGAGCGTAGGCGCCACCACGGTGCTGATGGCCGAGCGCCCGACGCCGGACGCCGTCTTCACGCGCTGGCGCGGCGACACGCCGCCGCAGGCCGGCCTGAAACCCACCATCTTCTTCGGCGCGCCCACCGGCTACGCCGGCATGCTGGCCTCGCCGGCGCTGCCGGCGCGTGGCGACGTGGCGCTGCGCATGGCCTCGTCGGCCGGCGAGGCGCTGCCGGCGGAGATCGGCGAGCGCTTCCACGCGCACTTCGGCGTGCACATCGTCGACGGCATCGGCTCCACCGAGATGCTGCACATCTTCATTTCCAACCGGCCCGACGAGGTGCGTTACGGCACCAGCGGCTGGCCGGTGCCGGGCTACACGGTGGAGCTGCGCGGCGACGACGGCGGCCCGGTGCCCGACGGCGAGCCCGGCGACCTCTACATCCAGGGCCCGTCGGCGGCGATGATGTACTGGGGCAACCGCGAGAAGACGCGCGACACCTTCCAGGGCGGCTGGACCAAGAGCGGCGACAAGTACATCAGGAACGACGACGGCACCTACACCTACGGCGGCCGCAGCGACGACATGCTCAAGGTCAGCGGCATCTGGGTCAGCCCCTTCGAGGTCGAGGCCACGCTGGTGCAGCACCCGGCCGTGCTGGAGGCCGCGGTGATCGGCAAGGAGAACACCGACGGCCTGACCCGGACCAAGGCCTTCGTCGTGCTCAAGCCCGGCGGCGTGGCCACCGAGGACGAGCTCAAGGCCTTCGTGAAGGAGCGCCTGGCGCCGTACAAGTACCCGCGGCTGATCGAGTTCATCGACGAGCTGCCCAAGACGGCGACCGGCAAGATCCAGCGCTTCAAGCTGCGCGAGCGGGAAGCCGCGCAGTGAGTGACGCGGTGAGCGAAACCGCCCACGCCGTCGACCATGTCGAGCTCGTGCTCGGCGGCCGCATGCTGCGCATCGAGCACGCGTGGATCGCGCCCGAGCGCACCGGCGCGCCGCTGCTCGTCTTCCTGCACGAGGGCCTGGGATCGCGGTCGATGTGGCGCGACTTCCCGCGCCAGCTCTGCGACGCCGCAGGCTGCCGCGGCCTGGTGTATTCGCGGCCCGGCTACGGCCGCTCGACGCCACGTGCCGCGGGCGAGCGCTGGGCGCCGGACTTCATGCACCGGCAGGCCCACGACGTGCTGCCGGCGCTGCTGACGGCGCTGGGTGTCGACACGGCGGCCGCACCGCCCTGGCTCTTTGGCCACAGCGACGGCGGCTCGATCGCGCTGCTGCATGCGGCACGCTTCCCGCAACGCGTGGCCGGTCTGGTGCTGATGGCGCCGCACATCCTGGTCGAGGACCTGTCGGTGGCCAGCATCGCGCGCACCCGCGAGGCCTACCTGCACACCGACCTGCGCGAGAAGCTCGCGCGCCACCACGACGACCCCGACTCGGCCTTCTGGGGCTGGAACGACGTCTGGCTGGACCCGGCGTTCCGAGGCTGGTCGATCGAGGACGAGTTGCAGGCCATCAGCTGCGCGGTGCTCGCGATGCAGGGGGGCGACGAAGAATACGGGCCAATCGGGCCGGTCCACGGCATCGCACGCCGATTGCCGCAGACCCTGATGCTCGAACTGCCCGACTGCGGGCATGCTCCCCATCGGGACCAGCCGCAGCGCGTGATCGCGGCGACGACCGAATTCATCCACCAGCACGAAGGAGACAAGCGATGAAAACCTTGCGCATCACCCTGCTCGCCGCGGCTGCGGCGCTGAAACATCTGCTGAACGTAGATTTCAAAGAGCCGGTTCAGGCGGGCTTCCGGCGAGTCCAGCGCCAGCAATGTTTCAAGGGAGATATCGCGGTAGGCCAGGGCCATCACGCTCAGCATCAGCGGGGTTTTGAGCAGCGACTGCAACTCCGGCGCCTGCTGCAGGCTTTGCCAGATACCGCTCTGCGCCAGCCCGGCCTGCTCGTCGCCGTGCCAGCGCATGTCGCC
>CALJUI010000091.1 GCA_937975735.1 uncultured Rubrivivax sp. | reverse complement strand
TCGAGATCGGCTTCAAGTGCGCGATGGCGCTGGGCTACGTCTTCCGCCAGGGCCTCATCCACCGCGACGTCAAGCCGGCCAACATCATCGCGATGGCCGACGGCGGCCATGTGGTGGACGTGAAGATCACCGACTTCGGCAGCGTGTTCAACCTGCAGTCGGAGCAGACGCAGGTGCACCGTGTGGGCTCGCTGGCCTACATGTCGCCCGAGCAGCTCAACGGCGACCCGCTCGACTGCCGCGCCGACATCTATTCGCTGTCGGCGGTGCTGTACCACCTGATCGCCGGACGCCCGCCCTTCGACGCCACGCAGCAGGCGGCGATCATGCATCAGATCTGCCACCTGGAGCCGCCGTCGCTGGCGGCGCTGCGCGAGGGCGTGACGCCTGCGCTGGAACAGGTGGTGCGCTGGGGGCTGGCCAAGTCACCGGCCGACCGCCCGGCCGACTGGGACACTTTCTCGCAGGCGCTGTCCAAGCTCGTGGCCAACCAGGACGTACCGCGCGGGCCGCTGCAGGGCGTGCTGGACTCCGAGCGCTTCGGCCTGCTGCGGGGGCTGGACTTCTTCCGCGGCTTCGGCGACGTCGAGCTGTGGGAGGTGGTGCACCGCGCACAGTGGACGCGGCTGCCCTTCGGCGCGGCCATCTACCGCAAGGGCGAGCTCGGCCGGCGCTTCCACATCATCGCGCAGGGCGAGGTCGAGGTGTACCGCGACGGCCAGCGCGTGGCCCAGCTCGGCGCCGGCACCTCGGTGGGCGAGATGGCCTACCTGGCGCCCAGCCCCGAGCTGCGCCGCCATGGCGCCGACGTGCTGGTGTCCAAGGCCGCCACCACGGTGTCCTTCGACCCGGAGGCGATGGAGCGGCTGGGCCTGACCACGCGGCACCTGTTCGACGCCGCGTTCATCCACGTGCTGGTGCGGCGGCTGCACGCCGCGCACGAGCAGCTGGCGCACCCGCGGCGCATCCTCTGAACCTGGCGCGTCAGCGCGCGCGCGGCGGCTCCCAGTAGGTGGCGTCGCCGTAGGTGTGCTTCAGGTAGTCGATCCACAGCCGCAGCCGCAGCGGCAGGTGCTTGGCATGCGCGAAGACGGCGAAGATGCCATTCGGCGGCGCGTCGAACTCGGTCAGCAGCGCCACCAGCGTGCCGGCGGCCACCTCGTGCTCGACCTCCCAGGTGCTGCGCCAGGCGATGCCATGCCCGGCCAGGCACCAGTCGTGCAGCACCTGGCCGTCGCTGCAGTCCATGCGGCCGCTCGGGCGCAGGTGCGTCACCTGGCCGTCCACCTGGAAGGCCCAGCCGCGCGACTGGCTCGCCTCGGACGACAGCGCCAGGCACTGGTGGCTGGCCAGCTCGGCCGGCGTGCGCGGCGTGCCTGCGCGCGCCAGGTAGGCCGGCGAGGCCACGCACAGGCGGCGGTTGTCGGCCAGGCGAACGCTGACCAGGCTGGAGTCGGGCAGGTCGCCCACGCGCACCGCGCAGTCGACACCTTCGTTGACGATGTCCACCAGCCGGTCGCGCAGGTGCAGCGACAGGCTGACCTCCGGGTGCTGGGCCAGAAAGCGCGGCACCAGTGGCGCCACGTGGCGGCGCCCGAAGCCCGCCGGCGCCGTCACGCGCAGGTGGCCGCTGGCCTTGACACCACCTTCGGTGACGCTGGCCTCGGCGCTGGCCAGGTCGGCCAGCAGGCGCTGGCCGTCCTCCAGGAAGGCGCTGCCCTCATGCGTCAGCGCCCGATTCGGTCCGGGTGCAGCCGCGCGCGTGGCGCTGGAAGAGCTTCACGCCCAGCCGCGCCTCCAGGGCGTCGATGCGCCGCCCGATCACCGCCGGCGCCACGCCCTCGGCGCGGGCGGCGGCCGTCAGGCTGCCTCGCGCGGCCACCGCGACGAAGGACTCGATCTGCTTGAGCCGGTCCATGCGGAGGGATTATGCGCACTGCGCGCAAAGATCAAAGCGCATCGGGGTGGTTAATGTCGACTGGAATAGCGAATACAGTCGGGCATGCCTTCAAGCACCTCGAAGCCCTCGGCGCCGAAGGCGGTGCTGTTCGACGCCTATGGCACGCTGTTCGACGTCTACAGCGTCTCGCTGCTGGGCGAGCAGATGTTCCCCGGTCAGGGTGACGCCCTGGCCGCGCAGTGGCGCGACAAGCCGATAGAATACACGCGGCGCTGTACCGTGCGGCCGAGGAACGGCTGATGAACCAGTACCGGGACCTGTGCGCCTTCCCGGAGAACCTGGAGGTGCTGCAGACACTCAAGGCGCGCGGTGTGCGCGTCGGCATCCTGAGCAACGGCGACCCGGAGATGCTGGCCGTGTCGGTGCGCAGTTGCGGCTTCGCCGGCCTCCTGGACCCGGTGCTCAGCGTGCATGCGCTGCGCCGCTTCAAGACCGACCCGGCCTGCTACCGGCTGGGCCACGAGACCCTGGGCCTGGTCCCGCGCGACGTGCTCTTCGTGTCCAGCAATGGCTGGGACGCGGTGGGCGCCACCTGGTACGGCTACACCACGCTGTGGGTCAACCGCGCCGGGATGCCGCCGGAAGAGCTGGGCACCGCGCCCACGCGCACCGACCGCAGCCTGCGCGCCGTGCTCGACTTCTTCCCCGCCTGAATCCCCCACCATCGACCGCGAGAGACCCTTCATGACCGCACGCACCCCCCTTTTCGAACTGCAGGTCGCCGACGTGCTCAAGGACTTCGTCGAGCAGCGCGTGCTGCCCGGCAGCGGCGTCGACGCCGAGAGCTTCTGGCGCGGCCTGTCGGCGATCGTGCGCGACTTCGCGCCGCGCAACGCGGCGCTGCTGGCCGAACGCGAGCGACTGCAGGCCGAGCTCGACGCCTGGCACCGCAAGCACCCGGGCCCGATCAAGGACATGGCGCGCTACCAGGCCTTCCTGCGCGAGATCGGCTACCTGGTGCCGGACCCGGGGCGCGTGAAGATCGCCACCCGCAACGTCGACGCCGAGCTGGCGCGCCAGGCCGGCCCGCAGCTGGTGGTGCCGGTGACCAATGCGCGCTACGCGCTCAACGCGGCGAATGCGCGCTGGGGCTCGCTGTACGACGCGCTGTACGGCACCGACGCGCTGCCCGAGGACGGCGGCGCCTCGCGCGGCGGCAAGGGCTACAACCCGGTGCGCGGCGCCAAGGTCATCGAGTACGCGCGCCATGTGCTGGACCGCTGCGTGCCGCTGAAGAAGGGCTCGCACGCCGACGCCACCGCCTACCGCGTCGAAGGCGGCGCGCTGGTGGTCGAGCTCAAGGAAGGGCAGCGCAGCGGCCTGAAGAGCGGCAAGCAGTTCGTCGGCTACCAGGGGTCGCCGGACGCGCCGATGGCCGTGCTGCTGGTGCACCACGGGCTGCACCTGGAGATCCGCATCGACCGCGAGTCGGCCATCGGCAAGACCGACGCCGCCGGCGTCGCAGACCTGGTGCTGGAGGCGGCGCTGTCGACCATCGTCGACCTGGAGGACTCGGTGGCCGTGGTCGACGCCGAGGACAAGGTGCAGGCCTACGGCAACTGGCTCGGCCTGATCGACGGCACGCTGACGGAGG
>CALJUI010000090.1 GCA_937975735.1 uncultured Rubrivivax sp. | reverse complement strand
GCCGGTGGCCTGGCGCGCGGCATGGCGCAGCACCTGCTCGGTGAAGTCCATCAGCTCGCGGTGGGTCCAGTAGGCCGCGTAGAACTCCATCATCGTGAATTCCGGATTGTGCCGGACGCTGATGCCTTCGTTGCGGTAGCTGCGGTTGATCTCGAACACGCGCTCGAAGCCGCCGACGAGCAGCCGCTTCAGGTACAGCTCGGGCGCGATGCGCAGGAACATCTGCTGGTCCAGCGCGTTGTGGTGGGTGACGAAGGGCTTGGCGTTCGCGCCGCCCGGGATCGGGTGCAGCATCGGCGTCTCGACCTCGAGGAAGCCGTGCTCGACCATGAAGCCGCGGATCGAGGCCACCGCCTTGCTGCGCGCGACGAAGCGCGCGCGCGCCGAGTCGTCGGTGATCAGGTCGACGTAGCGCTGGCGGTACTTCTGCTCCTGGTCCGTCATGCCGTGGAACTTGTCGGGCAGCGGGCGCAGGCTCTTGGTCAGCAGCCGGATCGTCGTCGCCTTGATCGACAGCTCGCCGGTCTTGGTGCGGAACAACGTGCCCTCGCAGCCGAGGATGTCGCCCAGGTCCCAGTGCTTGAACTCGGCCAGCCGCCGCTCGCCGACCGCGTCCTGCGTGACGTAGAGCTGGATGCGCCCGGACCCGTCCTGCAGCGTCGCGAAGCAGGCCTTGCCCATCACCCGCTTGAGCATCATGCGGCCGGCGACCGCCACCTTCACCGCCTGCGCCTCGAGCTCCTCGTTCGGCACGCCGTCGTGGCGATGGTGCAGGTCGGCGGCGTGGTGGGTGGGCCTGAAATCATTCGGGAACGCGACCCCGGCGGCGCGCAGCGCCTGCAGCTTCTCGCGCCGCTCGGCCATCAGCTGGTTGGTGTCGAGGGGAGCGGTGGGGGTGGAGGTCGTCATCGTGGGCTCGTGATTGCGTCGCGAATTTTAGGCGCAGCCGTAGAATCCGAGGCTTTTCGAGCCCCGGCACGATGCCCGCTCCATCCCTGCTGCGCGCCAGCCTGACCCTGCTGGCCGGCGGCGCGGCGGCACAACTGCTGCCTTTGCTGATGGGCCCGCTGCTCACGCGGCTGTACACGCCTGTCGAGTTCGGTCAGTTCCATCTGCTTGCCGCGGTCGCCGCCAACCTCGCCGTGATCGCCTGCGCGCGCTACGAGTTCGCGCTGCCGATGGCGCGCGACGACGACGAGGCGCGCGCGATCGGCGCGCTGGCGCGCTGGGCGCTGGTCGCGACGACGGGGCTCGCGACGATGGGCGGCGTGGCCTGGGCCGGGGCGGTGGGCGCCTGGTGGCCGCTCTGGCTGCCGGTCACGGTGGCGGCGCTCGGCCTGCTGTCGCTGGCCACCTTCACCGCCACTCGCGC
>CALJUI010000089.1 GCA_937975735.1 uncultured Rubrivivax sp. | reverse complement strand
GCGCAGCCGAGCGCGAAGGCCTCGTTCTTGCCGAAGAAGTAGTACGGCGCGGTGTGCGCCATCTCGACCGTCGCCGCCTGCACGCCGTCGACGACGCCGAACGCGGGCATCAGTTCGCCGCCGGCCGCCACCGAGATCTGGAACTTGCCGCCGGTCGACGCGCTGACGATCTTGGACATGTCTTCGGCGGCGCCGAAGATGGTGTCGAGCGACTTCGGGAAGCTCGAGGCCAGGCGCCAGCGGATGTTCGCCTGCGCCTGCACGACGGCCGGCGCAGTGCCGGCGGCGATGACGCCGGCCAGACCCGCACCGTGGATGAATTTACGACGCTCCATGAAGATCTCCTTCTGCGAGGTGGTGATGGAAAGGTAACGGACCATTCTAGGGAGGCCCATTTCCACCCCGCGCGCGGGTTTTCCCCTCCGTAAAATTACGTGCTCAGGCGCCGGCGACCTGCATGCGCTCGATCAGCACCGAGCCCACCGTCTTGCCGCCCTGGGTGTAGGCGTCGGCGCCGATCGCCGCGACCGCCGCGAACATGTCGCGCAGGTTGCCGGCGATGGTGATCTCGTGCACCGGATGCACGATGCGGCCGTCCTCCACCCAGTAGCCCGACGCGCCGCGCGAATAGTCGCCGGTCACGAAGTTGACGCCCTGCCCCATCAGTTCGGTGACGAACAGGCCGCGGTGCAGCTTGCGAAGCATCTCGTCGAGGTCGTCGCCCGGCTGCGTCAGCCGGCTGCCCATGCGCAGGTTCTGCGAGCCGCCCGCGTGGCCGGTGGTACGCAGTCCGAGCTTGCGCGCCGAGTAGCTCGACAGGAAGTACCCCTTCACGACGCCGGCGTCGACGACGCGGCGCGGCCGCGTGGTCACGCCCTCGTCGTCGAAAGGCGCGCTGGCCTTGCCCTTGGGTTCGTGCGGATCCTCGTCGATGTCGACATGGGGCGCGAGCACCTGCTGGCCGAGGCAGCCTTCGAGAAAGCTCGCCTTGCGGTACAGCGCGCCGCCGGAGGTCGCCTGCACGTAGGCGCCGAGCAGGCCGGCGGCGACCGTCGACTCGAACAGCACGGGCACCGCGCCGGTGCGCGCGCGGCGGGCGCGCAGGCGCGACAGCGCCCGCTCGGCCGCGTAGCGCCCCACCGCCTCCGGCGAGGCGAGATCCCGCGGGTCGCGCATGGACGAGTACCACGAGTCGCGCTGCATGTCGTCGCCCTTGCCGGCGATCGGCGAGACCGACAGGTAGTGGCGCGAACTGGCGTAGCCGCCGCGGAAGCCGCGGCTGTTGCCCGCCCAGAAGTGCGACTGCTGCGCCGACACCCCGGCGCCCTCGGAATTGGTGATGCGCGGATCGGTGGCGCGCGCCGCGTCCTCGCAGCGCTGAGCCAGCGCCGCCGCGGCCGCCGCGTCGAGGTCCCAGGGGTGGAACAGGTCGAGGTCGCGGGCGGCGGCCTCGGGCGTGGCGAGGTCCTCGGCGTCGGGCAACCCGGCGGCCGGATCCTCGGCGGTGAAGCGCGCGATGTCGTAGGCCGCGCGCACGGTCTGCTCGAGCGCTGCGCGCGAGAAGTCCGAGGTGCTCGCGTTGCCGCGCCGGCGCCCGAGGTAGACGCTCACGCCGAGCGACTTGTCGCGGTTGCGCTCGACGTTCTCCAACTCGCCCATGCGCACCGACACCGACAGCCCCGCGCCCTCCGACACCTCGGCGCCGGCATCGCTGGCGCCGAGCCGGCGCGCGAGCGCCAGCGCGTCGTCGACGATCTGCTGGAAGGTCTCGCGGGCGTAGGCGAAACCATGTTCGGCGCGGGCGGGCGGCATGCGGATCCTGGGGCTCGTGAGGGGCGCACTATGATACTGGTCGACTCCGGCGCGACCCGCGCCAAGGCTCACTTCCCGCATGGCCAGACGCGCAGCGCCGCATCGCGGCATCGACACCGACCCCGGCGACCCCGACCACGTCAGCAAGACCGCGCTGAAGGCGCAGTCCGAAGCCCTGCAGGCGCTCGGCCGCGAGCTCGCGGAGCTCGGTGCCGACCGGCTGGCGCGCACCGAGATGCCCGAGGCGCTGCGAGAGGCGATCCTGACCTGGCAGCGCACCAAGTCGCACGAAGGCCGCCGGCGCCAGATGCAGTACGTCGGCAAGCTGATGCGCAGCGCCGACGAGGCGCCGCTGCGCGAGGCAGTGGCCGAGGCCCGGCTCGGATCGGCGAAGGACACGCTGCGCCTGCACGAGGCCGAGCGCTGGCGCGACGCGCTGATCGACGACGACGAGGCCCTGACCGCCTGGATGGCGGCGCACCCCGACTGCGATGCGCAGCGCCTGCGCAGCCTGGTGCGTGCGGCGCGGCGCGACCGTGCGGCGCAGGACCCCGAGCAGCGCCAGCCGAAGAGCTACCGCGAGCTGTTCCAGTTCATCCGACCCCTGATCACGGATTCGATCCCATGAGTGCTTTCGACCTCGTCCGCATCGGCCTCGTCTCGGTCAGCGACCGCGCCTCCAGCGGCGTCTACGAGGACAAGGGCATCCCGGCGCTGAAGGACTGGCTCGGCCGGGCCTTGCGCAATCCGATCGAGTGGCAGACGCGGCTGATCCCCGACGAGCCGGAGGCGATCAGCACCGCGCTGCGCGAGTTGGTCGACATCGACGGCTGTCACCTCGTGCTGACCACCGGTGGCACCGGCCCGGCACCGCGCGACGTGACGCCCGAAGCGACGCTGGCCGTGGCCGACAAGGTGATGCCCGGCTTCGGCGAGCAGATGAGGCAGATCAGCCTGCAGTTCGTGCCGACCGCGATCCTGTCGCGCCAGGTCGCAGTGATCCGCGGCCGCGCGCTGATCGTCAACCTGCCCGGGCAGCCGAAGTCGATCGCCGAGACGCTGCAGGGCCTGCCGCAGGCCACGCCGCCGGTGCACGGCATCTTCGCCGCGGTGCCGTACTGCATCGACCTGATCGGCGGTCCCTACCTCGAGACCGATCCGGCGCTGTGCAAGGCCTTCCGGCCGAAGTCCGCCCAGCGCCCGCCGGCGGCCTGAGCCGATGCGCCGCGTGCTGCCCTCGCTGGTGCTGGCCACCGCCGGTGCCGCGGCTGCGGCCGGCGACGCCGGCATCGACTGGCAGCCGCTCGACGGCTTCGCCGTCGCGCGCACCGAGACCACGATCGGCCAGTTCGCTCGCTTCGTCGAAGCGACCGGTCTCGTGACCGCGGCCGAGCGCGCCGGCGGCGGCCAGGCCTACGAGGGGGGCTGGGTGCACAAGCCGGGCTGGATCTGGCGCCGGCCCTTCGGTCGGCCCGCCGCCCCGGACGAGCCGGCGGTGCACCTGCGCTACGCGGAGGCGGCGGCGTTCTGCCGCTGGGCCGGCGCACGGCTGCCGACCGACGCCGAGTGGCTGGCCGCTGCGTACACCGAGCAGCGCCCGCGCCCGCCGGCGCCATTCGTGCGCGGTCGCACCTACCCCTACCCGACCGGCGAGACCGCGGCCGGCGCACAGTGCCTGGGGGACTGCGGCGCGGCCGCGGCAGGACGCGGTGCCGCGCGCGACGCCGGGCTCGATCGCGGCCACGGCCATGCCCGCGCCGGCGCTGCGCCGGCCGGCGTGAACGGCCTGCACGACATGGGCGGCAACGCCTGGGAGTGGGTCGACGAGCCGAGCGGCGCCGACGACCGGGCCGAGCGGCGCACCCGCGGCGGCTCGTGGTGGTACGGCGCGGCACCGATGCGTGCGCAGCACCTGCAGTCCAAGCCGGGCGACACCGCGGTCGTCTACATCGGCTTTCGCTGCGTGAAGCCGCGCTGAAAGCGCGAGGCGGCCCGCAGGCCGCCTCGCCGATCAGACCGCGACCGCGGCGTTCACTTGATGTTGACCCAGTTCACCTCGAGCCAGTTGTCGGCGCGGTGCACCGCATCGACGTTGGTGCGCGCGGCCCAGGGAATGACCTGGCGGTGCAGCGGCAGCACGTGGGCCTGCGAGGTGTACTCGCGCAGCGCGGCGATCACGAGTTCCTTGCGCTTGGCCGGATCCGGCTCGACGCTCGACTTGGCGGCCAGCTCGTCGAACTTGTCGTTGCGCACGTTGCCGTAGTTGTAGAAGCCCACGCCCTTGTCGCCGCGGTTGCGCAGCACCGGGGTCATCGTCGTCTCGGCGTCGGTGATCGCACCGCCCCAGCCGAGCATGTACATGCTCGAGTCGAGCTTCTCGATCTTCGGGAAGTAGGTCGCGCGCGGCTGCGCGGTGACCTTGACCTTGACGCCGATCTTGGCCCACATCGACGCCAGCGTGATGCAGATCTCCTCGTCGTTGATGTAGCGGTTGTTCGGGCAGTCCAGCGTGACCTCGAAGCCGTTCGGGTAGCCGGCCTCGTTCATCAGCGCCTTGGCCTTGTCGAGGTCG
>CALJUI010000088.1 GCA_937975735.1 uncultured Rubrivivax sp. | reverse complement strand
GCCGAGCGAGGCCTCGTCGGTGATCGCCAGCGCAGCGTAGCCCAGCGCATGCGCACGGCCGACCAGTTCCTCCGGGTGCGAGGCGCCGCGACCGAAGCTGTGATTGCTTCGGCAATGCAGTTCGGCGTAGCCGGGAACGGGCGGGGGCATGGCGGGCGGCGGCCGGGCGGCCTGGCCGCGGGGGCGGGCCGCGGCCGCGACAAGGCAGATCCGTAGACTGTATGTTTATACAGCTTTCACAGGCGGCGCGCAGGACGGCCTGGTGCGCGCCGGCAAGGCGCCCACGACGACCGCGGTCGGCGCAAGGAACGGGCCGCAGCGCGCGGCCGGCATGCGCGCTTCGTAGATGCGCAGCAGGTTGCGGGCCGCCAGCGGGTCCCGATCGATCGGCACGATCGCCACGAGGTCCAGCGCCGGGTACACGCGCAGCCACGATGGACTTGGCGAAGCAGGACATGCGGGCACGTGCAGCGAGGGTGCGCGCAGCGTGCGCCGGGAGGCGGCGGCGTCAGCTTGACGCCAACTCGGCCCCCTAGAGTGGCGTGATGGACCCTGCCCCGCTGTCGGCCTTCGTGCTTGCGAGCGTGCTGCTGGCCGTCGCGCCCGGTCCCGGCGTGGCCTATGTCGTGACACGCACGTTGGCCGACGGGCGCGCTGCCGGGCTGGCGTCGGTGGCCGGCGTGGCGCTGGGCAACTTCGCGAATGCGGCTGCGGCCGGTCTGGGGCTGGCGGCGCTGTTCACCGTGTGGCCCTTTGCGCTCGAGGCGGTGCGCGTGGCCGGCGGCGCCTACCTGGTCTGGCTGGCGCTGGTCGTGCTGCGGCGCGAGCCGGTGCGCGCGCCGGACCGTGCCAACGGACCGCTGCGCGCGGCCTTCATCGTGGCGCTGCTGAACCCGAAGACGACGCTGTTCTTCGCCGCCTTCCTGCCGCCCTTCCTGGACCCGCATGCGTCCGCCGCGCTGCAGAGCCTGGCGCTGGGCGCGCTGTTCGTGCTCATTGCCGCCGGCACCGACAGCCTGTGGGTGCTGGCCGCCGAGCGCGTGGCGCCGACACTGCGCGGCCGCGGCCTGCTGGGCCGCGGGATGACGGCGGCGGTGTTCGTCGCGCTCGGCGTCTACGCGGCCTGGCCGCGCTGAGCCGGTCGAGACCCGGCGCCCGCGTCAGGCGCAGCGCCCCTGCAGGTACCAGCCGGACGGGGCCATGAGCCGTGTGCGGAAGACCCATACCAGCGCACCGTCGTGGGCCTGGGCCACGAAGTAGTCACGCATGGCCAGCCCGCCGGCGTCCCACCAGCCGGCCTCGATGCGCTCGGGCCCGCCGAGCAGCTGCAGCGGCCGGCCGTCGAGCAGCGGCGTGTCGCCGCGCACGGCCAGTGCTTGCGGGGCCGGCAGCAGCCA
>CALJUI010000087.1 GCA_937975735.1 uncultured Rubrivivax sp. | reverse complement strand
AAAATGCGCACGAAAGGCCACACTCTCGCCCTGCTGGCGGCTGGCGGCGGTGGCTGCGTCCGCCGCGCCCTTCGTGCTGGGCACGATGTGGATGCTGTGGGTGCCGGCGCCGCCGCAGGACTTCATGACCGCCCCGTCCGCCGCACTGCACGGCACCCTGACGCCCCCGGCCGTGGGGCGTGGCTGGCTCGTCGTCAACGCGCCTGCGACGCTGCTGTGGGCGCTGGTGCTCAACCGCTGGCTGCGCGCCATCGGGCCGCTGGTGCTGGCCTTCGCCACGCTGCTGTCGGTGGCGGTGGTGGCCGGCTGGCTGGCGCTGGCCACGCCCACCGGCCTGGCGCTTGCCGACGCCGCGCTGGCCGCCCTGGGGTGGGCGCCGTCGACGCTGCTGGCGGCGCTGGGCCTGGCCGTGCTGGGCGTGGCCGCTCTGGCCGGCACGGCGGTGCTGGCGCTGATCCGCCGCCGCTACCTGCGCCGGCAGCTGAACGAGCGCAGCATCGTCGTCGACGCCGTGTGGCTGATGTTTGCCGCCTGGTACACGCTGCTGCTCGCGTCCGTGGGCGTGGCGTGGGCGCTCGTCGGCCCGCTGGCTTTTGCCGCGGCCAAGTTGGGCGAGGCCGCCGCGTTGCGCTGGCGCCGTACCAGGCCGCAGCCGCCGGCGGCCGGGCGCGGGCTGTGCCTCCTGCGCGTGTTCGCGCTCGGTGCCCGTAGCGAACTCCTGTTCGGCGCGCTGGCCCGGCGCTGGCGCCACATCGGCAGCCTGCGGCTGATCACCGGCCCGGACCTGGCCGCCAGCACGCTGCAGCCGCACCAGTTGCTGGACTTCGTCAGCGCCCGGCTGGCCGGGCACTTCGTGACCCTCGAGCGCGGGCTGGCGCAGCGCTGGGCCGCCCGCCCGCGCACGCCGGACCGCCACGGCCTGTTCGACGTCGACAACCTGTTCTGCCATGCCGACACCTGGCGCGCGGTGCTGCGCCAGCTGGTGGCCGGCGGGGACCAGGTGCTGATGGACCTGCGCAGCTTCGACGCGCGCCACGCCGGCTGCCGCTTCGAGCTGGAGCAGCTGGTGCAGGCGGTGCCCGTGGCACGCTGGACGCTGATCGTCGATGGCAAGACCGACCTGCCCTACCTGCGGCGCACGCTGGACGACGCGTGGCAAGGCCTGCCCGACGGGGCACCCAACGCCGGTCAGGGCCCTGATGACGTGCGCTTGCACCGACTCGAGCCGGGGCCCAGGGGCCTGGTCGGGCTGATGGTGCGTCTGTGTCAGGGCGGGAACGGGGCCGCGGCGACGCCACCCGCTGCGCCGGCGACCTGACGCGCTCGCCGATGGCTCGACCCAGGCAGACGCAATGTCGTGCCGCGACGGACCGGTCCCTTACAATATGGCTCCGAGTAAGGAGTCCGCATGGCAGAGTCCACCATCACCTCAAAAGGTCAGACGACGGTGCCCGCCGACATCCGGGCCCTGGTGCACGCTGAGCCGGGCACGCGTCTCGTCTGGTCGGTGATGCCTGACGGCACGATCATCGTCAGGGCCAAGTCCCGGTCCCTCCGCGACATGGCCGGCATGCTCAAGGCCCCGAAGGGCAAGCGGGTGAAGGTCGAACAGATGGATCCCTGGCGCTGACGCTCCATGCCCGCGCTCGACACCAACGTGCTGGTTCGCTATGTCGTGCAGGACGACGGTGGGCAACTCGCCGCGGCCAGGCGCCTGATCGAGCGCTGCATCGCCGAAGGCCGGTCGCTGTTCGTCCCGGTGACGGTGACCCTCGAATTGGAGTGGGTGCTTCGCACGCGTTACGGCTGCGTCAAGGACGACGTGTTGCAGGTGCTGTCGAGCCTGTTCTCCGCGGCGGAGCTGACCTTCGAGTCCGAGCGAGCCTTGGAAGTGGCGCTGCAGCTGTACCGCGAGGGATCGGCTGACTTTGCCGACTGCCTGCACATCGCCCTGGCGGCCGAGGCCGGGGAGGCACCGCTGTGGACGTTCGACAAGGGCGCTGCCAAGGTCCACGGGGCCAGCTTGATTCGCGCGCGGTGAAGCGCGCGCAGGTCGAACCGAACATCCCGTGAGCGTTTTCGACGGGACCGCCTCCGCGGTGCATCTCCTCATATGCCGGTCGCAATGAGGCGCACATGGTCTACGCCGTCATGCGACTGCAGCGTCTGCGTGGCGCCACACATGGGGCCCACGATCCGGATTCAATTCGCCCGGTACAACGTCCGGTCGTCCCGGAACGGCCTGTCGTCGAAGACGTGGCGCAGGGCCCCGGCGCGCATCAGCTGGGTGGCCCAGCGGCGCGCCGTGTGGCGCGGCACGCTGCGGTGGGTGGCGATCCAGTCGACGATCTCGCGCCCGGTCGCGCATTGGCGGAAGCACAGCAGCGCGCCCGCGAAATATTGACGGCCCGCGACTTTTCACTCTGCCTCTACCCA
>CALJUI010000086.1 GCA_937975735.1 uncultured Rubrivivax sp. | reverse complement strand
ACACATATCGGCGGCGGGCCGCTGGCCGACAGCCTGCGCGTGGCCGGCGCGCCGCGCATCGAGGCGCAGGGGGGCGCGCCCGAGGGCCAGTTGGCCTTCGCCGCGACCTTCGAGGTCTACCCCGAGGTCAAGATCGGCGATCTGAGCGGCGCCGAGATCGAGCGCGTGTCGACCGAGGTCACCGAGGCCGCGATCGACCGCACCGTCGAGATCCTGCGCAAGCAGCGCCGCACGTTCGCGCAGCGCCCGTCGGCCGAAGGGGCCGCCGAGACCGACCGCGTGACGATCGACTTCGAGGGCAAGATCGACGGCGAGCCCTTCGCCGGCGGCAAGGCCGAGGCCTTCCAGTTCGTCATCGGCGAAGGCCAGATGCTCGAGCAGTTCGACACCGGGGTGCGTGGCATGAAGGTGGGCGAGAGCAAGACCTTCCCGCTGAAGTTCCCCGACGACTACCAGGGTCAGGACGTGGCCGGCAAGGAAGCTGACTTCACGGTCACGATGAAGAAGATCGAGGCCCAGCACCTGCCGGTGGTCGACGACGCCTTCGCCAAGTCGCTCGGCATCAAGGACGGAACCGTCGAGGCGCTGCGCGCCGACGTCAAGAAGAACCTCGAGCGCGAGGTCAAGTTCCGCGTCATCGCCCGCAACAAGGCCGCGGTGATGGACGCGGTGGCCCAGGCCGCCGAACTCGACCTGCCCAACGCGCTGGTCGCCGGCGAGCTCGAGCGCCTGGTCGGCGCGGCGCGCGAGGATCTGAAGAAGCGCGGCGTCAAGGACGCCGACAAGGCGCCGATTCCCGAGGACCTGTTCAAGCCGCAGGCCGAGCGCCGCGTGCGCTTGGGCTTGGTCGTCGCCGAGCTGGTGCGCACGCACCAACTGCAGGCCAAGCCCGAGCAGCTGCAGGCCCACATCGAGGAGATGAGTCAGAGCTACGAGAAGCCGGCCGAGGTGATGCGTTGGTACCTGGGTGACCGCCAGCGCATGCAGGAGGTCGAGGCGGTCGTCGTCGAGAACAACGTCACCGAGTTCGTCCTCGGCCAGGCGAAGGTCATCGACAAGGTGCTACCGTTCGACGAACTGATGGGTGCGTCCTGAGGGGAAACCAAGTGAGCGCAACGGATACGGTCGGTCTGGGCATGGTGCCCATCGTCATCGAGCAGTCGGGCCGCGGCGAGCGCGCCTACGACATCTACAGCCGGCTGCTGCGCGAGCGCATCATCTTCCTGGTCGGCCCGGTCAACGACCAGAGCGCCAATCTGGTGTGCGCGCAGATGCTGTTCCTCGAGAGCGAGAATCCGGACAAGGACATATTCCTGTACATCAACTCGCCCGGGGGCTCGGTCAGTGCCGGCCTGGCAATCTACGACACGATGAACTTCGTCAAGCCCGACGTGTCCACGCTGTGCATGGGCCTGGCGGCGAGCATGGGCTCGTTCCTGCTGATGGCCGGCGCCAAGGGCAAGCGCATCGCGCTGCCGAACTCGAAGATCATGATCCACCAGCCCTCTGGCGGCGCCCAGGGCCAGGCCACCGACATCGAGATCCATGCCCGCGAGATCATCAAGACCCGCGAGCAGCTCAACCGGATCTACGCCGAGCGCACCGGCCAGACGGTGGAGAAGATCGCCGCCGACATGGAACGCGACCGCTTTCTGTCGCCGACCGAGGCCAAGGAATACGGCCTGATCGACCAGGTCATCGACAAGCGCCCCTGAGCCGAGGGCACCGGTCCGGAAAGGCCCGCTTTGGCGGGCCTTTTCGCTGGCGCCGAGGGCGGGGCGCTTCGTCTATGATGCATCTCATCTCCTGACATCCCGCGCGGACCGAACTACCCATGGCAGACAAGAAGGGCGCCAGCGGCGAGAAAGTGCTCTATTGCTCCTTCTGCGGCAAGAGCCAGCACGAGGTCAAGAAGCTCATCGCCGGTCCGTCGGTGTTCATCTGCGACGAATGCATCGAGCTGTGCAACGACATCATCCGTGACGAGGTGCCGGCCGAGGGCCCGGCGGCCAAGGCGGCGAAGTCCGACCTGCCGGTGCCCAGCGAGATCAAGGCCAGCCTGGACCAGTACGTGATCGGCCAGGAGTCGGCCAAGCGCACGCTGGCGGTGGCGGTCTACAACCACTACAAGCGCCTGCGCCATCTCGGCGGCAAGGACGAGGTCGAGCTCACCAAGAGCAACATCCTGCTGATCGGGCCGACCGGCTCGGGCAAGACGCTGCTGGCGCAGACGCTGGCGCGGCTGCTGAACGTGCCCTTCGTGATCGCCGACGCGACGACGCTGACCGAGGCCGGCTACGTCGGCGAGGATGTCGAGAACATCATCCAGAAGCTGCTGCAGAACTGCAACTACGACGTCGAGCGGGCGCAGCGCGGCATCGTCTATATCGACGAGATCGACAAGATCAGCCGCAAGGCCGACAACCCCAGCATCACCCGCGACGTCTCGGGCGAGGGCGTTCAGCAGGCGCTGCTCAAGCTGGTCGAGGGCACGATGGCCAGCGTGCCGCCGCAGGGCGGGCGCAAGCACCCGAACCAGGACTTCCTGCAGATCGACACGACCAACATCCTGTTCATCTGCGGCGGCGCGTTCGACGGCCTGGAGAAGGTGATCCAGAACCGGACCGAGAAGTCGGGCATCGGCTTCGCGGCGGCGGTGCACACCAAGAACGAGAAGCGTGCCGCCGACCTGTTCCGCGAGGTCGAGCCGGAGGACATGATCAAGTTCGGGCTGATCCCCGAGCTCGTCGGCCGCCTGCCGGTGGTGGCGACGCTCGGGGAATTGACCGAGGAGGCCATGGTCCAGATCCTGACCGAGCCGAAGAACGCGCTGCTCAAGCAGTACCAGAAGCTGTTCTCGATGGACGGCGTCGAGCTGGAGATCCGGCCATCGGCGCTGACCGCGATCGCGAAGAAGGCGCTGGCGCGCAAGACCGGCGCGCGCGGATTGCGCTCGATCCTTGAGCACGCGCTGATCGACACCATGTTCGAACTGCCGGCTCTCGACGGCGTCGCCAAGGTGGTCGTCGACGAGCACATCATCGAAGACGGCGCCAAGCCGCTCCTGGTCTATCGGGAGCAGCACAAGGCCAGCGCCTGACCGTCCCCTCGGCCCGGCGGCATCGATCGCCGGGCGGCGCCCGCCGCGGTGCCCCCTTGTGTTTCCCCCCGCGGCCCTCAACTGCCAGCGGGAAAGAGAGGTTCATTCAATGTCCGGTCACCCGATCCTGCCGTCCGATCCGATCACGCTGCCGCTGTTGCCGCTGCGCGACGTGGTCGTGTTCCCGCACATGGTCATCCCGCTGTTCGTCGGCCGTCCGAAGTCCATCAAGGCGCTCGAGGCGGCGATGGAGGCCGGTCGCCAGATCATGCTGGTGGCCCAGACGGCCGCCGGCAAGGACGAGCCCAAGCCCGAGGACATGTTCGAGATCGGTTGCGTGTCGAACATCCTGCAGATGCTCAAGCTGCCCGACGGCACCGTGAAGGTGCTGGTCGAGGGCATCCAGCGCGCGCGCACGCTGAAGATCAGCGAGGACGACGAGCACTTCGTCGGTGAAGTGGAGCCGATGCCGCCCGAGCAGGACGCCACGCCGGAGATCGAGGCGCTGCGCCGCGCGGTGACGCAGCAGTTCGACCAGTACGTCAAGCTGAACAAGAAGATCCCGCCCGAGATCCTGACCTCGATCGCCGGCATCGACGATCCGGGCCGCCTGGCCGACACGATCGCCGCGCATCTGCCGCTCAAGCTCGAGGCCAAGCAGTCGGTGCTGGATCTCGTCGACGTCGCGAAGCGGCTGGAGAAACTGCTCGAGCTGCTCGAGCACGAGGTCGACATCCTGCAGGTCGAGAAGCGCATCCGCGGCCGCGTCAAGCGGCAGATGGAGAAGAGCCAGCGCGAGTACTACCTGAACGAGCAGGTCAAGGCGATCCAGAAGGAGCTCGGCGACGGCGAGGAGGGCGCCGACCTCGAGGAGCTCGAGAAGAAGATCAAGGCCGCGCGCATGCCCAAGGAGGCGCGCAAGAAGGCCGAGAACGAGCTCAAGAAGCTCAAGCTGATGTCGCCGATGTCGGCCGAGGCGACCGTCGTGCGCAACTACATCGACACCCTGGTCGGCTTGCCCTGGAGCAAGAAGACCAAGATCAAGCACGACCTTTCGCACGCCGAGGAGGTGCTCAACGAGGACCACTTCGGCCTCGAGAAGGTCAAGGACCGCATCCTCGAGTACCTCGCGGTGCAGCAGCGCGTCGACAAGGTCAAGGCGCCGATCCTGTGCCTGGTGGGGCCGCCGGGTGTAGGCAAGACCTCGCTCGGCCAGTCGGTCGCGCGCGCCACCGGGCGCAAGTTCGTACGCATGGCGCTGGGCGGCATGCGCGACGAGGCCGAGATCCGCGGTCACCGCCGCACCTACATCGGCTCGATGCCGGGCAAGGTGCTGCAGAGCCTGTCCAAGGTCGGCACGCGCAACCCGCTGTTCCTGCTCGACGAGATCGACAAGCTCGGCATGGACTTCCGCGGCGACCCGTCGTCGGCCCTGCTCGAGGTGCTGGACCCCGAGCAGAACCACACCTTCAGCGACCATTACGTCGAGGTCGACTTCGACCTGTCGGACGTGATGTTCGTGGCCACCAGCAACTCGATGAACATCCCGCCGGCGCTGCTCGACCGGATGGAGGTCATCCGGCTGGCCGGCTACACGGAGGACGAGAAGCTCAACATCGCCCAGCGCTACCTGCTGCCCAAGCAGAAGAAGAACAACGGCGTGAAGGATGACGAGCTCGAGGTCACCGAGGCCGGCATCCGCGGCATCATCCGCTACTACACGCGAGAAGCCGGCGTGCGCTCGCTCGAGCGCGAGTTGTCGAAGATCTGCCGCAAGGTCGTCAAGGGCGTGCAACTCAAGACGACCACGGACAAGGTGGTCGTCACCGAAGACAACCTGAACGACCTGCTCGGCGTGCGCAAGTTCGACTTCGGCCGCGCCGAGAAGACCAACGAGATCGGCCAGGTCGTCGGCCTGGCCTGGACGGAGACCGGCGGCGACCTGCTGACCATCGAGGCGGCCGTGATGCCGGGCAAGGGCAACATCATCCGCACCGGCTCGCTGGGCGACGTGATGAAGGAGTCGGTGGAGGCGGCCCGCTCGGTGGTGCGCGCGCGGGCGCGGCGGCTGGGCATCAAGGACGAGCTGTTCGAGAAGCGCGACATCCACATCCACGTG
Organism: uncultured Rubrivivax sp.; assembly: GCA_937975735.1. Taxonomy (GTDB): domain Bacteria; phylum Pseudomonadota; class Gammaproteobacteria; order Burkholderiales; family Burkholderiaceae_C; genus Rubrivivax. The sequence goes on along the minus strand of CALJUI010000086.1, from coordinate 10,309 downwards.
CCCGACGGCGCGACGCCGAAGGACGGCCCGAGTGCCGGCGCGGCGATGACCACGGCCTTCGTCTCGGCGCTGACCGGCATCCCGGTGCGCGCCGATGTCGCGATGACCGGCGAGATCACGCTGCGCGGCGAAGTCACCGCGATCGGCGGACTGAAGGAGAAGCTGCTGGCGGCCCACCGCGGCGGCATCAAGACCGTGATGATCCCGGAGGAGAACGTCAAGGATCTGCAGGAGATTCCGGCGAATGCCAAGGACAGCCTGGAGATCGTGCCGGTGCGCTGGATCGACCAGGTGCTGAAGGTCGCGCTCGAGAGCGCGCCGAAGCCGCTGCCGGACGAGGAAGTCCAGGTCAAGCCGGACGAGGCGGCCGCGGCGGTGAAGAGCGATGTGGCGGGCGATGCACGCCCGCATTGACGGCGCTTTTTTCTGGCTATAATGCGAGGCTCACGCGGGAATAGCTCAGTTGGTAGAGCGCAACCTTGCCAAGGTTGAGGTCGCGAGTTCGAGCCTCGTTTCCCGCTCCAGATTTGGAGTGATCAGCTCGAAGAAGAAGGGAAGCTCCGGCTTCCCTTTTTCTTGTCACAATCGATCCTCACCGTTCAAGCGACGGCGCGATAGCAAAGCGGTTATGCAACGGATTGCAAATCCGTCCAGCCGGGTTCGACTCCCGGTCGCGCCTCCAGATCCTGTCCGTTGACGGACCCACGACGCCCGGGCTCACCTGGGCGTTCGTTTTTCTGGGCTCGTCGTGGTTTTCCCTGGACCCGGGCCCGTCTGTCCTGCAGGCGACTCGGCGACGCCGGGTCCGCGGCGTAAACTGACCGCGACACCGCCCGGCAGAAGGCGGACCCCGTTCCCACGAAACGACAGGAGACAACCCGTGAGCTTCAAGCACACCCTGCTGCGGATGTCCGCGGCAATGTTCATCACCTTCGGTGCCGGCGGCGCATTGGCCCAGTCGGCCCCGCCCGGCCTGCCTGCGACGCTGGCGTGGAGTGCCTACGACGTGGGCTCCGGCGGCTATAACCAGGCGGTGGCGATCGGCAACGCGCTGAAGCAGCGCTACGGCGTCAACTTGCGGGTGCTGCCTGGAAAGAACGACGTGTCGCGCACCCTGCCGGTGCGCGAAGGGCAGGTGCAGTTCTCGGCCAACGGTGTCGGCGGCAGCTACCTGGCGCAGGAGGGCGTCTTCGAGTTCGGCGCCAAGAGCTGGGGCCCTCAGCCGATCCGCGGTCTGCTGCTGAACAACTCGGATCAGGTGCTGACGGTGGTCGCCGCGAAGGACTCGGGCATCAAGACCGTTGCCGACCTGAAGGGCAAGCGCGTGGCCTGGGTCATCGGCGCGCCGTCGCTGAACCAGAACATCACCGCGATCCTGGCCTTCGCCAACCTGACCTGGGACGACGTCAAGCGCGTGGACTTCGGCGGCTTCGGCGCGGCGATGGACGGGGTCATCAACGGCCAGGCCGATGCCGCGTTCACCTCGTCGATCTCGGGCAAGGCGTACCAGCTGGCGAAGTCGCCGCGCGGCATCGTCTACCCGGTGATCTCGCACAAGGACAAGGCCGGCTGGGAGCGGATGAACAAGACTGCGCCCTTCTTCTTCCCCTTCTACGGGGCCGAAGGCGCCGATCTGGACAAGGACAACAAGGTCGAGTCGGCCTCGTATCCGTACCCGATCCTGATGACCTACGACAAGCAGGACGCCGCGACCGTCTACGCGATGACGAAGGCCATGGTCGACACCTTCGCCGACTACAAGGACGCGGCGCCGGGCAACGTCGGCTGGGCGGTCGAGCGGCAGAACTTCGCCTGGGTGATCCCGTACCACGAGGGCGCGATCCGCTACTGGAAGGAGCGCGGCCTGTGGAAGCCCGAGCACCAGGCGCACAACGACAAGCTGATCGCCCGCCAGAAGGTGCTGGCCGACGCCTGGAAGGCGGTCTCGGCGGCCAGCCATGCCGACGACAAGGCCTTCGAGCAGGCCTGGATGAAGGCGCGCGCCGACGCGCTGACCAAGGCGGGCTTCGATCCGGTCGTGACGACCTGGTGATCGCGCCGGCCGCCGACGGGCCGCGCGATCCGCGGTCCGCGCGGCGGCGGCCCGACGCCGGACTGAATCCGCCGTGACCACCATCGCTCCGCCCGTCGCGGCGCCGGAGGACCGCCATCGCACGCTGTCGCCGTGGTGGCGCGGCGTGATCGGCGCGAGCGGCCTGCTGGCGATCGCGCTGGCGCTGAACAAGATCCTGAACCTCGGCTTCTTCGTCGGGTTCACGCTGCTCGACAACGCCTACCTCTACCTGCTGTGCGCGCTGCTGGTGGGCATCACCTTCCTGTTCCTGCCGGCCAGCGCGCGCGCGCGCCGGGACGCGGTGCCCTGGTACGACGCGCTGCTGTACGTGCTGACGATGGCGGTGTTCCTGTACTTCGCCTTCAACGGTCACCGCATCCTGCAGGAGGCCTGGGAGTTCATGGCGCCGACGCAGGCGGTGTGGATCGCCGGTCTGGGCTGGCTGCTGCTGCTCGAGGCCACCCGGCGCGCGGGCGGCACCGCGGTGTTCGTGGTCGTCGCGCTGATCTCGATCTACCCGGTGGTCGCCGGCCACATGCCCGGGCCGATCGCCGGCCTGCCGCAGCCGCTGAACACCACCGCCGGCTACCACTTCACCAGCAGCGAGAGCGTGCTCGGCATCCCGACGCGGGCCTTCGGCGAACTCGTGATCGGCTTCGTGATGTTCGGTGCGGTGCTGCAGTACACCGGCGCCGCGAGCTTCTTCAACAACCTCGCGTTCGCGCTGTTCGGCGTCGTGCGCGGCGGCCCCGCCAAGGTGTCGATCTTCGCCAGCGGGCTGATGGGCTCGGTCTCGGGCAGCGTGGTGTCGAACGTGCTGACGACCGGCGTGGTCACGATCCCGGCGATGAAGCGCACCGGCTTCTCGCCGGCCTATGCCGGCGGGGTCGAGGCCTGCGCATCGACCGGCGGCGTGCTGATGCCGCCGATCATGGGCGCCACCGCCTTCGTGATGGCCTCCTTCCTCGGCATCCCGTATGCCACCGTCGTGCTGGCGGCGCTGATCCCGTCGCTGCTGTTCTACTTCGGCCTGTTCATGCAGATCGACGGCTATGCCGCGAAGAAGGGCCTGCGCGGCCTGCCGCGCGCCGAGCTGCCGTCTGTGGCGCGCACCTTCGCCGAGGGCTATCAGTACGGCTTCGTCTTCGTGCTGCTGATCTGGATGCTGCTGGTGCTGCAGCAGGAGGCGATCGCGCCGTTCTACGCGACCGCGCTGCTGCTGCTCATCAACCAGTCCTGGGCGCGTCACCGGCTGGGCTGGAAGCGGATGTTCCAGCTGATCGAGGGCGTGACGAAGTCACTCGCCGAGCTCGCCGCGCTGCTGGCCGGCGTCGGCCTGATCATCGGTTCGCTGTCGGTCACCGGCCTGGCCGGCACGCTGGCCAACGACCTCGTCTACCTGGCCGGCAACAACATCTACGTGCTGCTGGTGATGGGCGCGCTGACGAGCTTCGTCTTCGGCATGGGGATGACGATCACCGCCTGCTACATCTTCCTGGCGATCGTGCTCGCGCCGCCGCTGGTCGCGGCCGGCTTCGACCCGGTGGCGGTGCACCTGTTCATGATGTACTGGGGCATGGTGTCCTTCATCACGCCGCCGGTGGCGCTGGCGTCCTTCGTCGCCGCCGGCATCTCTGGCGCGGCGCCGCTGAAGGTCGGCCTGCAGTCGATGCGGCTGGGCAGCACGATGTACTTCGTGCCCTTCTTCTTCGTGCTGAACCCGGCGCTGATCATGCGCGGCGATCCGCTGGACATCGTGATCGTGCTGGCCACCGCCTTCATCGGCATCGCGATGATCGCCTCGGCCTTCGAAGGCTACCTGCTCGGCGTCGGACCGCTCGGCCGCGGCTCGTCCGGCATGCTCGCGCGGATCCTGATGTTCGCCGCCGGCCTGACGATGGCCCTGCCCGGCGGCGGCGACCTCGGCCTGAGCCACCTGCAACTGTCGCTGGCCGGCATCGTGCTCGCGCTGCTCGCGGTCGGCGTGTCGCGCTTCGGTGTTCAGCGCTCGCCGTAGCGCTCGCGCAGCTCGCGCTTGAGCACCTTGCCGATCGCGCTGCGCGGCAGCGCGTCGACCAGGCGCAGGTCGGCCAGGCGCTGGGTCTTGCCGACTCCGGCGTTGATCGCCTGGCGCAGCGCGTCGGGGTCGATGATGGCGCCGGCGCGCGGCGCGACGAAGGCCACCGGCGTCTCGCCCCACTCGCGGCTCGGCACGCCGACCACGGCGGCCTCGGCGACCGCCGGCTCCGCCAGCAGCAGCGCCTCGAGATCGCTCGGGTAGATGTTGAAGCCGCCCGAGATGATCATGTCCTTCTTGCGGTCCATCAGCACCAGGAAACCGTCGTCGTCGAAGCGGCCGACATCGCCGGTGCGGATGAAGCGCAGGCCGTCGGGCGAGAACCACTCGGCCTCGCGCGTCTTCTCCGGCTGGCCGTGGTACCCGGTCATCATGCCGGGCGAACGCCCGACGACCTCACCGGTACCGCCGGGCGCGACCTCGACGCCATCGTCGTCGATGAGCCGGATGTCGTGCCCGTCGGCGGGCCGGCCGACGGTGTGCAGCTTGTCCGGGTGTGCGTGGGCGTCGAGGATGCAGGTGCCGCCGCCCTCGGTCATGCCGTAGAACTCGACCAGGCCGCCGGGCCAGCGCGCCAGCACGTCGGCCTTCAGTGCGGCGCCGAACGGCGCGCTGGTGCAGAACTTGAAGCGGAAGCTCGACAGGTCGTGCGCGTCAAAGTCCGGTCGGGCCATCAGGCGCTGGTATTGCACCGGCACCAGCATCGTGTGCGTCGCGCGGATGCGCTCGGCCAGCGCGAGGTAGGCGGCGGCGTCGAACTTGGCCATCAGCTCGACGCAGCCGCCATGGCCGATCGTCGGGAAGAACACGACCAGGGTCGTGTTCGAGTACAGCGGCGTGGCCAACAGCGTGACGCCGTCCGGCCCGTAGCGGTAGGCGGCGCCGCGCGCGACGTGCATCGCGCGCATGCCGTGCGACTGAACGATGCCCTTGGGCGTGCCGGTCGTGCCCGACGAGTAGATGATGTTGAACGGTGCGTCGGCCGTGAGCGCGGCCGGCGCCGGCACCTCCCCGGGCGCACCGAGCCAGTCCTCGAAACGTCGGCCCGGCGCAGCGTCGTCGAGTGCGACGCAGTGCCAGGGTGTCGGCGCCGGCAGCAGCGGGCTCGCGCCGGCGTCGACGAACAGCAGCCGCGCCTGCGCATCGGCCATCATCGCCGCGAAGCTGGCCGGCGTGACCGAAGGTGCCAGCGGCGCGGCGACGACACCGGCCCGCAGCGCGCCGAGGAACACCGCCGCCTGCCTCGGCGTGCTGGCGCCGCACAGTGCGATCGCCTCGCCCGGTCGCACGCCGTCGCGCTGCAGCGCGACGGCGATCCGGTCCATCAGCCCATCGAGCGCGGCCCAGCTCAGCACCTCGTCGCCCTGGCGCAGCGCGGGCGACTGCGGGCGCGCCCGCGCGTGGGCGCGCACCCGGTCGGCGATCGGCACGAAGTCGCTCATCGCGCCGCGTCGGCCGCGTCCTGCCGCGCCTGCAGTTCGCGCCACATCACCTTGCCGCTGCCCGAGCGCGGCAGCGACGGCACGAACTCGACCAGGCGCGGCACCTTGTAGGCGGCCATGCGGTCGTGGCACCAGGCGACCAGCTCGTCCGCGTCGAGCCGCCCGGCCGGTCCGTCGCGCCGCACGACCAGGGCCTTGACGGTCTCGCCGCGGCGCGGGTCGGCCGCCCCGATCACGCAGGCCTCCTGCACCGCCGGGTGGTGGTACAGCAGCGCCTCGACCTCGGCCGGCCAGACCTTGAAGCCCGAGGCGTTGATCATCCGCTTCAGGCGGTCGGTCATGAAGTAGTAGCCGTCCTCGTCGATGCGGCCGAGGTCGCCGGTGCGCAGGAAGGCCTTGCCGTCGATCCGCACGAAGGCCTCCTGCGTGGCCTGCGGGTTGCGCCAGTAGCCCTGCATCACCTGCGGCGCGTGCACGACGATCTCGCCGTCTTCGCCGCTCGGCAGCTCGGCCAGCGTCTCGGGGTCGACGATGCGCGAGTCGACGTCGAACAGCGGCACGCCCAGGCACTGCGGCTTTGCGCGCTGCGGCGGGTTCAGGTGGGTCGCGGCCATCGTCTCCGACATGCCGTAGCCCTCGACGTAGTCCAGCCCGGTCAGCGCCTTCAGGCGCGCGCAGACGGCCGCGGGCATGGCGGCGCCGCCCCCTCGGATGCCGGCCAGGCTGGACAGGTCGATCGCTTCGACCCCGGGCTGGGCGAGGAAGTCGATCATCATCGTCGAGATGGTCTGCCACACCGTGACCTGGTGCCGCTCGATCAGCCGCGCCGCGGCGACGCGGTCCCAGCGCGGCAGGACGACGATCGTCGCGCCGGCGTACAGCGGGCCGTTCATGCTGCCGGACATCGCGGTGACGTGGAAGAAGGGCAGCGCCGACAGGTAGATCGCGTCCTGCGTCCGGCCGAACCACTGCACGCCGCCGACCGCGGTGCTCATCACGCTGCGGTGGGTGTGCATGCAGCCCTTGGGCTGGCCGGTGGTGCCCGAGGTGTAGGGGAGCACGCAGAGGTCGTCGGGTCCGGCGGTGGCCGGCGCCGGCGTGCATCGCGCGGCCAGCATGTCGGCCCAGGCAACCAGCCGCGGATCGTCGAGCTGTCGGCGCGGCGCAGCAACGAAGTCCGGCACCGGCTGCGAGGTCGGCGCGGTCAGCGCGTCGCTGTAGGTGGCGACGATCGCGCGGTGCAGACCATCGGGCCGCAGCAGCGGCTGCAGCACGTCGAGCAGGTCCTGCGCGACGAAGGCGACCCGCGCGCCGCTGTCGTCGGCCAGGTGGCGCAGTTCGGCGTCGCGGTTCATCGGGTTGACCGGCACGACCACCGCATCCGCCCGCAGGATGCCGTAGTAGGCCAGCACCCATTGCGGGCTGTTCTGCATCATCAGCAGCACGCGGTCTCCGCGTCGCACGCCGCATTCGCGCTGCAGGAATCCGGCGATGCACTCGGCCTGGCGCCGGAACTCGGCGAAGCCGAGCACGCTGTCGTAGAAGACGACGAAGGGCTTGTCCGGGTAGCGGGCCGCCGACACCTCGGCGTTGTAGAACAGGTGGGTCCGCGGCAGCGTCAGGTGCCGGGGCAGGCCCGGCGGCCAGTATCGGAAGTGGGCGTGGCGGACGGCGGCGGGCGGATCGGGGTCGGTCATCGAATGCCAGGGCAATGGGCGCGGGCCCTTGGCCGGATAATGCCCGATCGCGCCCGGATGGCGAAACTGGCAGACGCAGCGGACTTAAAATCCGCCGCCCTCTCATCGGGGCGTACCGGTTCGATCCCGGTTCCGGGCACCACGCTACCGCGCAGGATGCCCGCATGACCATCGTCTCGACAAGCTCGCTCAACCCCGGCGTCGCGAAGCGCGAGGTCTTCGGCTGGGCGATGTACGACTTCGCCAACTCGGGCTACACGACCGTCGTGCTGACGGCGGTGTTCAACGTGTACTTCGTCGGCGTGATCGCCGGCAACGCCGACTGGGCGACGCTGGCCTGGACCGCGGCGCTTGCGCTGTCGAGCGCGATCATCATGGTCACGATGCCGACCATCGGCGCCTTCGCCGACCTGCGGGCGGCGAAGAAGCGCCTGCTGGTGCTGACCACGATCGGCTGCGTCGTGACGACGGCGATGCTGGCGTTGACCGGCCCCGGCGACCTGTGGCTGGCGGTGTTCGCGATCGTCGTGTCCAACCTCTGCTACGCCTACGGCGAGGCAGTGACCGCCGCGTGCCTGCCCGAACTCGCGCAGCGCGAGGCGCTCGGCCGGGTCTCGGGGTGGGGCTGGAGCTTCGGCTACTTCGGCGGCATGCTGACGCTGGGCCTGAGCCTGGGCTACGTGCTGTGGGCCCAAGGGCAGGGCATCCCGGCGACGCGCTTCGTGCCGGTGACGATGCTGATCACCGCCGGGGTCTACGCCTTGGCGTCGCTGGCGACCTTCGCGCTGCTGAAGGAGCGCGCGCGGCCCCAGGCGCAACCGGTCGGCTCGAGCGGCATACGGGCGTCGCTGCAGCGGCTGCTGCGCACCTGGTACCAGGCCAGGCGCTACCAGGATTTCGTCTGGCTGATGGGCTGCGCGGTGGCCTACCAGGCCGGCATCGCCGTGGTCATCGCGCTGGCGGCGGTCTACGCCGAGCAGGTGCTCGGCTTCAAGCAGACCGACACGATGATGCTGGTGTTCCTGGTCAACATCGCCTCGGCGGTCGGCGCCTTCGCCTTCGGCTACTGGCAGGACCGCATCGGCCACCGGCCGGCACTGGCAACGACGCTGGTCGGCTGGATCGTGATGACCGCGCTGGCCTACCTGGCGACGAGCGCAACGCTGTTCTGGGTGGCTGCGGTGGTGGCCGGCCTGTGCATGGGCTCGAGCCAATCGGCCGGCCGGGCGATGGCCGGCCTGTTCGCGCCGCCGGCGCAGCGCGCCGAGTTCTTCGGCCTGTGGACCTTCGCGACCCGGTTGTCGTCGATCGTCGGCCCGCTGACCTACGGCCTGATCACCTGGCTGACCAGCGGCGACCACCGCACCGCGATCCTGTCCACCGGCGCGTTCTTCCTGATCGGCCTCGTGCTGCTGTGGCCGGTGAACGTGGCGCGCGGCGCCCGCGCGGCCGGGGCGGACGCGGTTCCGGGCTAGAATCGAACGATCGTGCTTTTTTCGCCGTCGGCCTGCCGGGGTCCGACCGTCGAGGGTGCGCCTCATAGAATGAATTTCGAGTTTCAGAGCAACCACAGGAGCAACGCATCATGAAGGTGCTGGTCCCCGTCAAGCGCGTCGTCGACTACAACGTCAAGGTGCGCGTGAAGTCCGACGGCAGCGGCGTCGACATCGCCAACGTCAAGATGAGCATGAACCCCTTCGACGAGATCGCCGTGGAGGAGGCGGTGCGGCTGAAGGAGAAGGGCGTGGCCACCGAGGTGGTCGCGGTGTCCTGCGGCGTCACGCAGTGCCAGGAGACGCTGCGCACGGCGATGGCGATCGGCGCCGACCGCGCCATCCTCGTCGAGTGCGCCGACGAGTTGCAGCCGCTGGCGGTGGCCAAGCTGCTCAAGGCGCTGGTCGACAAGGAGCAGCCGGGCCTGGTGATCCTCGGCAAGCAGGCCATCGACGACGACTGCAACCAGACCGGCCAGATGCTGGCCGCGCTGACCGGTTGGGGCCAGGGCACCTTTGCCAGCAAGGTCGAGGTCGCCGACGGCGCGGTGGCGGTCACGCGCGAGGTCGATGGCGGCCTGGAGACGGTCAAGCTCAAGACCCCGGCGGTGGTGACCACCGACCTGCGCCTGAACGAGCCGCGCTACGTCACGCTGCCCAACATCATGAAGGCCAAGAAGAAGCCGCTGGAGACGGTCAAGCCCGAGGCGCTGGGCGTGGACGTCGCGCCGCGGCTGAAGACGCTGAAAGTGGCTGAGCCGCCCAAGCGCGGCGCCGGCATCAAGGTGCCCGACGTGGCCACCCTGGTCGACAAGCTGAAGAACGAAGCGAAGGTGATCTGATGGCTGTCCTCGTCATTGCTGAACACGACCACGGCACCCTCAAGGGTGCGACGCTCAACACCGTCACCGCGGCCGCCGAGTGCGGCGGCGACGTGCACGTGCTGGTGGCCGGTCACCACGCCGCCGACGCCGCCAAGGCCGCGGCCAAGATCGCCGGCGTCAAGAAGGTGCTGCATGCCGACGGCGCGCAGCTCGCCGAGCAGCTGGGCGAGAACGTCGCCGCGCAGGTGCTGGCCGTGGCCGAGGGCTACAGCCACCTGCTGTTCCCGGCCACCGCGCACGGCAAGAACGTCGCGCCGCGCGTGGCCGCGCTGCTGGACGTGGCGCAGGTGAGCGACATCACCAAGGTGGTCGGCGCCGACACCTTCGAGCGCCCGATCTACGCCGGCAACGCCATCGCCACGGTGCAGAGCGCCGACAAGGTCAAGGTCATCACCGTGCGCACCACCGGCTTCGATGCCGCGGCCGCCGACGGTGGCAGCGCCGAGGTGCAGGCGATCGACGCGGTGGCCGACGCCGGTGTGTCCAGTTTCGTCGGTGCCGAGCTCGCCAAGAGCGACCGGCCCGAGCTGACCGCGGCCAAGGTCATCGTCAGCGGCGGCCGCGCGATGGCCAGCAGCGAGAAGTTTGACGAGGTGCTCACGCCGCTGGCCGACAAGCTCGGCGCCGCGCTGGGCGCCAGCC
>CALJUI010000085.1 GCA_937975735.1 uncultured Rubrivivax sp. | reverse complement strand
TCGACGTCTCCTTCCGCTGGAGCATGAGCTGGTTCATCTTCTCGGAGGTGATGTTCTTCGCGGCCTTCTTCGGCGCGCTGTACTGGGCCCGCGTGCATGCGCTGCCGATGCTCGGCAACCTCGACCACCAGATCCTCTGGCCCGACTTCAAGGCCGTCTGGCCGAGCGCCGGCGGCGGCGCCACCGCGTCGCCGGCCGGCACCGTGGAGCCGTTCCAGACGATGGGCCCGTTCTGGCTGCCGACGATCAACACCGCGCTGCTGCTGAGCTCGGGCGTCACGCTGACGATCGCGCATCACGCGCTGATCGCCAACCAGCGCGGCAAGACGATCTTCTGGATGTGGATCACCGTGGCGCTGGGCGCGGCCTTCGTCGGCGTGCAGGCCTACGAGTACATGCACGCCTACCGCGATCTGAACCTCAAGCTGAGCTCGGGCATCTTCGGCTCGACCTTCTTCATGCTGACCGGGTTCCACGGCTTCCACGTGCTGGTGGGCATGCTGATGCTGCTGTTCATCACGCTGCGCATCATGAATGGCCACTTCACGCCGCAGCGCCATTTCGGCTTCGAGGGCGCCGCCTGGTACTGGCACTTCGTCGACGTGGTGTGGCTCGGCCTGTACGTGCTGGTCTACTGGCTGTAGCCTCCGCCACGGTCTTCAGCCAAGACGCCGCCGGGGGCGGCGTTTTGCTTTTCGCTGAACGGATCAGGCGCTGACCGGGATGCCCGTCGGCCGGATCCAGCCCATGTACCAGCTCAGCAGGATGATCAGGAACAGCGCCACCGACAGACCGACGCGCACCGCCAGTGCGCGCGCCATCTGGCGCTGGTCGCCGTCGCGGCGCCCGCGGCGCAGCATGAATACGCCGGCACCGGCGAGGGCGGCGAGCACGGCCACGAGCATCAGGACCATCAGCAGCTTCATCGCGAAGCATTATTTCACCCGTGGGCCCGCCGCATGACGATGCGGGGCTTCATTGTGCTGATGGCGGCGGTGGCCGCCATCGCAGCGACCGCCCGGCTGGGCCTGTGGCAACTCGACCGCGGCGCGCAGAAGCGCGCGCTGCAGGCCCAGATCGACGAGCGCCGGCGGCTGCCGCCGCTGCCCGCCGGCGCGCTGGCGCGGCAGCCGGACGAGGTGCCGGCGCAGCTGCAGCGCGAGATCGAGCTGAGCGGCGAGTGGCTCGAGCAGCATACCGTGTACCTGGACAACCGGCCGATGGGTGGCCGGCCCGGTTTCGTCGTGCTGACCCCATTGCGCCTGCCCGACGGCAGTGGGGTGGCGGTCGAGCGTGGCTGGGTGCCACGCGACTTCCAGGATCGCAGCCGCATCCAGGCGCCGCCGCCCGAGCCCGGGACGGTGACGGTGCGCGGGCGCATCGTCGAGCGGCCGGCACGGTTGTTCGAGTTCGATCAAGCCGCGTCGGGACCGATCCGGCAGAATGTGGACCTGCCCGACTACGCGCGCGAAGTCGGGTTGCCTCTGCGGCCGCTGTCGATCCTGCAAACCGGGCCGTCCCCGTCCCCGCTGCAACGCGACTGGCCGCTGCCCGCCGCGGGCGTCGAGAAGCACGATGGCTATGCCTTCCAGTGGTTCGCGCTGAGTGCGTTGATCCTGGTCTTGTATGTCTGGTATCAATTCATCCGTCCGAGACGCCGCGGCCGACGCTGAGGCGCTGAGCTTCACGGTCCACTCGATGCCCTCGCCCGATCTCGCAGCGCGGCGGCGGGTCGGCGGACGCTGGCGCCTGCTGCTCGTGCTGCTGGCCTGCGCCGCGCCGGTGCTGGCCTCGTATTTCACCTACTACGTCATCCGGCCGGAAGGACGCACCAACTACAGCACGTTGATCGACCCCAACCGGCCCCTGCCGGCCGACCTGGGTCTGCGCCGCCTGGACGGCAGTGCGGTCGAACCGGACCGCCTGAAGGGCCAGTGGCTGACGCTGATCGTCAGCGATGCAGCCTGCGACACGGCCTGCGAAGGGCGCGTCTACCTGCAGCGTCAACTGCGGGAGATGCTCGGCAAGGAGCGCGACCGCGTCGACCGGATCTGGCTGGTCATCGGCGACGGCCAGCCGGCAGAGGCCGTGCGCGAGGCCGCCGGCAGCACCGGCGGCTTGTCGATCCTGCGCGCCGACCGTGAACGGCTGGCGACCTGGCTCGCGCCCGAGGCCGGTCGCGTGCTCGAGGACCATGTCTACATCGTCGATCCGATGGGCCGCTGGATGATGCGTGCGCCGGTCGACCCCGAACCGGCGCGGCTCAAGCGCGACCTGGACCGCCTGCTGCGCGCGTCCTCGTTCTGGGACCGCGCCGGGCGCTGAGGCGATGGATACGCCGCTCGTCGACTTCGCCCCCCTGGCGCGCCTGATGCTGATGGCGCTGGTGATCGCGCTGCTGCCGCTCGCCTGGCTGTGGCTGCGCGCTCGCGGCGCCGACGTGCGCGCGCGGCTGGCCGCGCTGACCGCGTTGACGCTGTTCCTGACCTTCGACCTGATCGTCTTCGGCTCCTTCACCCGGCTGACCGACTCGGGCCTCGGCTGCCCCGACTGGCCGGGCTGCTACGGCGAGGCGACGCCCTTCGGCGCGCGCAGCGAGATCGCCGCTGCGCAGGCGGTGCTGCCCGACGGCCCGGTGACCTGGAGCAAGGCCTGGATCGAGATGATCCACCGCTACCTCGCGATGACGGTGGGCGTGCTGATCCTGGTGATGACCATCGTCAGCTGGCGCGCGCGGCGTTCGCTGCCGCATTCGCCCTGGTGGCCGACCCTGACGCTGGTCTGGGTGGTGGTGCAGGGCCTGTTCGGCAAGTACACCGTGACCCTGAAGCTCTATCCGGCCATCGTCACGCTGCACCTGCTCGGCGGCGTCGCGCTGCTCGCTCTGCTCGTCGTGCAGCGCGAGGCGTTCCGCGACCGGGCGCTGGCGTTGCCCGCCGCGCTGCGCCGGCTGGCTGTCTGGACGACAGCGCTGCTCGTGCTGCAGATCGCCCTCGGCGGCTGGGTCAGCACCAATTACGCGGTGCTGGCCTGCCAGGGCTTTCCCACCTGCAACGGCCAGTGGTGGCCGGCGATGAATCTGGCCGAGGGTTTCACGATCCTGCGCGAGCTTGGGCACACCGGGCAGGGGGACCTGCTGTCGTTCGACGCGCTGGTCGGCATCCACTTCGTGCACCGGGTGTTCGCGATCGTCGTGCTGGGGGCGATCGGCTGGCTGGCCTGGCGGCTGATGCAGCACACCGAAGTGCGTCGCTACGGCCTCGGGCTGGCGGCACTGGGGGTGCTGCAGCTCGCCAGCGGCCTGTCCAACGTCGTGCTCGGCTGGCCGATCGCTGCCGCGCTTGGCCACTCGGCGGGGGCCGCGGCACTGGTCTTCGTGCTGACGCAGCTGCTGGCGCGCAGCGCGCGCCCGGTCGCCGCAGCGGCACGCGAGGGCGGCACGCGGGTGGCCGCTGCCTAGAATGACCCTTCGGATGGCACAGACCCTGGTCGCACCCCAGTCGGCGCGTTCGCGCTGGTCGCAGTACGTCGCGCTGACCAAGCCGCGCGTCGTGCAGCTCATCGTCTTCTGCGCGCTGATCGGCATGCTGCTGGCCGAACCCGGCATGCCCGACTGGGGCCGGGTCGCGTTGGCCAGCGTCGGCATCTGGCTGGTCGCCAGCGCGGCCGCCGCGTTCAACTGCCTGGTCGAGCAGCGGATCGACGCCCGAATGGCCCGCACCGCGTGGCGACCGACCGCCAAGGGCGAGCTGAGCAGTGCCCAGGCGCTGCTGTTCTCGACGGTGTTGTGCGCGGTTGGCAGCGCGCTGCTGTACCTTTGGGTCAATCCGCTGACGATGTGGCTGACCTTTGCGACCTTCGTCGGCTACGCGGTGATCTACACCGTCGTGCTCAAGCCGCTGACGCCGCAGAACATCGTCATCGGGGGCGCTTCCGGCGCGATGCCGCCGGTGCTCGGCTGGACCGCGATGCGCGGCGAGGTCGGCCCCGAGGCGCTGATCCTGTGCCTGATCATCTTCCTGTGGACGCCGCCGCACTTCTGGGCGCTGGCGCTGTACCGTGCCGAGGACTACCGCCGGTCCGGCCTGCCGATGCTGCCGATCACCCACGGTCCGGAGTTCACGCGGCTGCAGGTGCTGCTCTACACGCTGGTGCTGTTCGCCGCGATGCTGCTGCCCTTCGCCTACGGCATGAGCGGCTGGATCTACCTCGCCGCGGCGGTCGTGCTCGGCGCAGGCTTCGTGGTGCTGGCCTTCCAGCTCTGGCGCGACTACAGCGACGCACTCGCCCGCCGCACCTTCCGCTATTCGATCTGGCAGCTGTCGCTGCTGTTCGCGGCGCTGCTGATCGACCACTACCTGAGCCCATGGCTGTTCTCCTGAGCCGACGCACCCTCGCCGCGGGCGCGCTGCTTTTCGCGCTGGCCGGCTGCGACCGCGCCGGTACCCCGCCGGCCTTCAAGGCCATCGACATCACCGGCGCCGAGTACGCCCGCGAGCTGTCGCTGCCCGACGCCGACGGCAACATGCGTTCGCTCGCGGACTTCAAGGGCAAGGTCGTCGTCGTGTTCTTCGGCTTCACGCAGTGCCCCGACGTCTGCCCGGGCACGCTGGCCGAGCTGGCCACCGTCAAGCAGCGGCTCGGCGCCGACGGCGCGCGCGTGCAGGGCGTGTTCGTCACGATCGATCCCGAGCGCGACACGCCCGAGGTGCTGAAGGCCTACGTCGGCAGCTTCGGCGCCGACTTCGTCGCGCTGCGCGGCGACGCGGCGCAGACCGCGGCCGCCGCGAAGGCCTTCAAGGTCTACTACGCCAAGGTGCCGGGCGCGACCGAGACCAGCTACACGATGGACCACACCGCCGGCTCCTACGTCTTCGACGCCGAGGGCCGGATCCGCCTGTTCACCCGCTACGGCGCCGGTGCCGACGCGCTGGTGCACGACCTGGAGATCCTGCTGGCCCAGAAATGAACACGGCCCCGTCCGGGGCCGTGGCTCAGGGGCATCGCGCGACTCAGGCGTCGGCCTCGAGCGCCTTGCGCATCTTCTTCATCGCCGCGACCTCGATCTGCCGGATCCGCTCGGCGCTGACGCCGTACTCTTCGGCCAGGTCGTGCAGCGTGCGGCCACCGCTGGCGTCGTCGTTGACCTCCAGCCAGCGCGCCTCGACGATGCGCCGGCTGCGCTCGTCGAGCACCTCCAGCGCCTGCGCGATGCCGTCACCGGCCAGCCAGTCGCGGTGGCGGGCTTCGATCGCGCGGGTCGGCTCCTGACTCTCGTCGGCCAGGTAGGCGATCGGGCCGAAGCCGTCTTCGCCGTCGTCGGTCTGCGGCTCGAGCGCGAGCTCGCCGCCAGCCATGCGGGTCTCCATCTCGATCACGTCGCTGGGCTTGACCTTGAGTTCGCTGGCGACGCGCTCGATCTCGGCTTCGGACAACGACGCGCGGTGCGTGTGCGCGTCGTCGGCGTCGCCCTTGAGCAGATGCTTCTTCGAGCGCAGATTGAAGAACAGCTTGCGCTGCGCCTTGGTCGTCGCGACCTTCACCAGCCGCCAGTTGCGCAACACGTACTCGTGGATCTCGGCCTTGATCCAGTGAATCGCGTAGCTGACCAGGCGAACGCCCTGTGCCGGATCGAATCGCCGAACCGCCTTCATCAGTCCGACGTTGCCTTCCTGGATCAGATCGCCATGCGGCAAGCCGTAGCCCAGGTACTGGCGCGAGATCGACACGACCAGCCGCAGATGCGACAGCACCAGCTGGCCGGCAGCCTCGATGTCGCCGCTCTCGCGCAGGCGCTTGGCCAGCGACACCTCTTCCTCCTGCGTCAGCAGGGGCATCCTGTTCACGGCCGTGATGTAGGCGTCCAGGTTGCCGAGCGACGGCACCATCGACCATGGATCACGCAGCGACAGGGCGGTGGAGGCGGATGTGTTCATGCGATGTTGGATAGGTGCGGGGGTGTTTGGTTCCAGGATATTAGCACTCAACCAGGCCGAGTGCTGATGTCGAACCCGACGGCGTCAATGCGAGCTTGACGCTGCGTGAAATATGGCATATCAGTAAAAGTGAGTATGCACTTCAGCACCATCGGGTCTCCATCTGCTCCAACAACTCGTCGAGTGTGGCGAGCAGAGCTGGGATGTCGATCGGCTTGGGCAGGTAGCGCAGCGCACCTTCGGCCAGCGCCGCGGCGATGCGCTCGCGCGTGGCGTCGGCCGACACGACGACGACCGGGATCGCGCCCAGTTCGGTGTCGCGCTTCAGGGCGCGAAGCAAGTCCAGCCCGTCGATGTCGGGCAAGTGCATGTCGAGCAGCACGATGTCGGGCCGGCGGCGGCGGATGTCGGCCAGCGCGGTGCGGCCGCGGGTCGAGACCGACAGTTCGACCTGTGGGCGTCGGGCAAGCATGCCACGCATCAGTTCGACGTTGGTCTGATTGTCCTCGACGTAGTGGACGCGACGGCTGCGGTAGTCGGCATCGTCGATGTCGGCCGCTGGTGCACGGTCGTCCGGCTCGACCACGGCGGCGGTGGCCGGTAGCCTCAGGGTGAAGGTCGAGCCGACACCGACCTCGCTGGTGGCCCTCAGTTCGCCGCCCATCATGTCGGCCAGCCGGCGGCTGATGACCAGGCCGATGCCGGCGCCTTCGACGCCCGAGCCGGTCTGGCCAAGGCGGTTGAAGGGCTCGAACAGGTGCCCGAGCTCGTCGGCGCTCAGGCCCTGGCCGCCATCGCTCACGGCGATCTCGACGCTGCCGGACCGCGATCGGTGCGCGTGCACGCGGACCCGGCCCCCTGTTCGGTTGTACTTGACCGCGTTGGACAGCAGATTGGTCAGGATCTGCTTGACGCGTGTCGGATCGCCGATGACGGCTTCGGCGCCCGGATCCACCTGCGGCGGCTCGAGCACGACCTGGCGCCGCGCGGCGGCGTCGGCGACCAGCGTGATCGACGAGGGCAGCAGCTCGCGCAGGTCCAGCGCCCGAGGTTCGAGCCGCAGCGCACCGGCCTCGATCATCGACAGGTCGAGCGTGTCGTTGATCATCGCCAGCAGGTGCCAGCCCGCGGTCTGGATCTGCCGCGCCCAGTCGCGCTGGTGGGCTGCCAGCGTTGGCCGCCGGTCGACGTCGAGCAGTTGGGAGAAGCCGAGCATCGCGTTCAGCGGGGTGCGCAGTTCGTGGCTCATGCGGCCGACGAACTCGCTCTTCGCGCGATTGGCCGACTCGGCCTGCTCGCGCGCGCGCTCCGAGGCCTCGAGCCGCAGGTGCTCGGTGATGTCCTCGACGACGCCGATGACCTGCGGCGCCTGACCGGCGCCCGGGTGCAGCGGCGACAAGCTCAACTGCACCGACAGGTCGGCGCCATCGGGCCCGTGCAGCCGCAACTGAGCCCGCAGGTCGGGTGGATCCTCGCCGGCCATCCGGTCGAACAGTCTTCGGCAGCCGGCGCGGTCGTCGGGGTGGGCGAGGTCGGCGAAGCTTGCCTGCCGCACCTGCGCCTCCGTCAGTCCGAGCATGCCGAGCAGGCGCGGGTTGGTGTCGTGCAGCCGGCCGTCGACGGTGGCCCGGAACACCCCGACCGGCAGGTGGTCGAGGGTGTTGCGCAACCGGTCCTCGCTCTGGCTGAGCGCGCGGCCCGTTTCCTCGAGCTCGCGTGTGCGCTCGCGCACCGCGGACTCGAAGTGTCGCTGACGACCGCTGACGACGAGCAGCAAGGCGCCCAGCAGCGAGGTCGCGGCCAGCCCGGTCATCGTGAGGAGCCAGCGGCTGTCGTCGGTGGCACCGGGCAGGGCCCCATCGTCGGCGGACACCGTCAGGACCAGGTCGCGATGGGCCACCGACAGCGCGCGCCGGTGCTGGCGCCCACCGGGCCCTCGGGCCTCGCAGCCGGCCGCGCCGGCCAGCCGGCGCCGCGTCGCCGCCGGATCGGCGTCGACCAGGCACCAGTCCAGGTAGGCCGGCGCGTCGGCAAGCAGGCCCTTGACCATCGCATCGACGCGCAGGGTGACGAAGGCGATGCCGCGCCAGCCGGCGCGGTCGGTGTCACCGGGACCGGCGAAGACCGCCCGGTACAGCACGATGCCGGTCTCGTCGACCTTCGACTGGGTCAGCCGGAAGCCCGCGGTGGCGACCGCGTCGCCGCTGGCCACCGCCTCGAGGATCGCACGCCGGGCGGCCGGGATCGACAGCGCGTTGACGCCGATCGCCCCCTGGTTGCCGGCCGGCGGCTCGATGTGGCGCAAGGCCACCACCTCGGTGTCGTCGGCCGCCGTGCCGTCGTCCGGACGGTCGAAGACCCGAAAGCCGTCCATGCCCTCGGCGCGCGCCTGCGCCTCGAAGGCGTCGAGGTCCGCGCGGGAGACCCGCGCACTCCAGCCGATCGCCTGGATGAAGCTGCGCGGGCCCAGCCACGGGGCCGCGGCCTCGCGCACCCTCGTCGCGGTGACCTGCCCGTGCGACGACAGCACGCCGTGGACCGCGGTCAGCGCGTGCAGCGGTGCCCGCAAACCAGCCTGCACGTTGTCCGCGACGTGCCAGGCGTCGCGCTCGAACGCCGCCTGCAGGCGCTGGGCGTGGACGCCGGCGCCCCAGTGGGTCGCGGCGGCCAGAAACATCGTGGCCAGCGCCAGCGGC
>CALJUI010000084.1 GCA_937975735.1 uncultured Rubrivivax sp. | reverse complement strand
CTTGTGTGTGGCCAGCGCGTAGGCGGTTCCCAGCTGCTCCAGCGCAGCAATGCTGAGATCACGTTCCGGCACTCCGCCCAGGCACGACCACATCGGGAACTGCGTCTTCTGACCCTCGTCGCCGCCATACAGGCTGAACGCGCGAGCGGCTTGCGCCGCGCCCACTGCGTCCTGCAACCGTCGCTGCAGGTTGAGCAAGCGGTCGGATGGCAAGGGACCACCGGCGACTGCGTGATCCAGCGCGTCGCGCAGCAGGCGCACGACATCAGCGATGCGGCCGGCCTGGTGTGGCCGGCGAATCGAACTGAGTGCATAGGTGAGGGCGGTTTCGCCGTCTAGTGGCGCCACGGGGGCGGCGAGATGAGTTGCTGGGTGTACGGTGGAAACCATGGGAGATCCTTTCAAAATCTGGGTGTCGGTCTGCTGGAGCGGCGCGCAGCCGCATGCGATTGCCATGCGCAAGGGCTGCGCCCGAAGGCGCAGGGCGAGTGCGGTGGCGAGTCGCCGCAAGGCGGCAACGTGCGGCGAGGGCGCAGCCATCGGGCGGATGGCGCGGCGAAGCGATAGCTCTCGGCGCAGCGGCCGGGCAGGACTTGCCTGCGGACAGGCGGAGGTGCGCGTCCAGGCGAAGCGTGGCCCGGCCCTGACGGGCGCGAGAGCGATGGCTAGGGGAGACGCGACGCCGCGGTTGACCGCAGGCGAAGGCCTGACGCGAGACAGGACTCGCGGGTGTCACCCAATGGTCATTGCAGACCTTCTGGGCGGGGGAGGTGGCACTCCCGGCTAAGGCCCCTCAAAGGGGGCGTTTGCTAATTGTGGGCGTCAGCTCGCCACGCCTGGCTCGAACGAGCATCGGCGCGGGTCGATTCTCGCACGATGACCATTGGGCTAAGGGCACTGCGTGCGGACGTCGATTGTGACTTCCGGCACAGGCACCAAGGGACCCTGGATGCCGAGGACTTGCGCGACCCTCGCGCTGCACCGCTCCTGCGCCCACGTTGGATGGTGTCGGCTACCCGCCGTCGCTGCCCAACGCACCCACAGGACCGGATCGACGAGATCGACGCTTGCGCGATCAGGCGCGCGGAAGACGACAGCGCGAACCGTTCTTCTGTCTCGATGAGGTTTGCAGAAGGCACAAGGCCAGCGCGACCACCACCAGGGCAGGCGTGCCGGGGGCCGCCACCACATGGCGCACATGGCCAAAGTCGAGCCTGGTGACCTGCGCCGAGTGCGGCAGCACGAGCAGTCCGACATCCGGCCCAGCGGACGACCAGCCAAAGAAGCCCGCAGTGGTGTGCACGCCCAGACTGTCGAGGTACGGTCGCCTGAAATCTATGGCCAGATGAAGCCCGCCCTTCGGATCGGGGCGCAGGAAAGTCCCGGGTCCGTTCCAGAGGTGGGCCTCGTAGCCACCACCGCCCGGCGTCATCCCATCAGCCCCGCCTGATCGGAAACTGAGCTGGCTGGCCTCCAATCGTGGTGGAGCTGGCCACGCAGTGCAGTCCGCCCATGCCGATGATCTCGCCGTGCACCCTGTAGTGCACCGGGTTGGCACAAAACGGCAGGTCGCCCGCCCCGAGGTCGACCCAACTCGTAGGACGACCAACGGCCGCCTCGAAGTCCACGTCCGACGTGTAGACGATGCCTGACTGCGCCGATCCCGCAGCCATGACCAGGGCGGCAACGATGCTGATGTGCTTCATCGGAGGTTCGACCCAATTTGAGGTCGGGCTAGCCTAATGGAGACCCACCGAGCGCCTGCCCCCCGCAAGCAAGGGGGCGTACGTTGGGTGGATGCTCTGCGCGTCCGAGCGAACCATGGAGCACCGCTTCGCTTGGCCAGTTGACTTCGCTGCGCTGGTCGTCGCACCTCGCCGGCAGCAGGCGGCGTACATCAGACACGTCGGTACCCACGTTCGAGCTGTGCCGGCATCGGGTCCATCCCGATCGGCACCAGCCACATTGCGCTCGACAATGCGGCCGGGTCAGTGCGCCGGATTCTCCGGCCCTGTTCCGGAAGCCCTGTCCCGCGACGGCGAGGGCGTCTGCGGGAATCCCGGCGAGGGCACGATCGTCATGGAACAAGTAGACGGCGCCACGCCCTGGGTCGCAACAGCTCCGGCTACCAAGTCCTCGCAGGCAACCGCAAGCAACGGCGTCCGCACTCGAAGCCGCATCTTTCCCGCGGCTGCGCTGGTGTACAAGCGTCCGACAAAGACATGCTGCCCGAGTACGACGAATACCTGGCATACATCGCCGACCCTGGTGTGAGGGCGGCGTTCCAGCATCTGCTGTCCACCGCGGAGGCCTCAGGCAGGTTTGATCTTCGCAAGGCGGCGCACGGCTACATGAGGAACATCACGTTCTTCGCCGGAGAGCGCAAGCCGTACTCGGTCGTGCCGGCGAAGCAGTGGTTCACGTTCTACGTCCGCACGCCCGCGGTCACCCATCCTGGCCTGACGCTTGAAGCGCTGAGGAACGTGTTCCCTGAGGCCGAACGCGCGCATAGCCCCGAGTTCAAGGTCAAGATCCGCTCCACCGATGAGGCGAACAGCGCGCTTGCCTTCATCGGGATCGCAGCGCCGATGGAGTTTCGCCTTCCAGACGAAGTGCCCGGCGAGCCCGGGGAGCTACGCGAAGGTCTGTTTCGCCGCGTGACCGTCAACGCCTACGAGCGGAATCGAGAAGCTCGCGACAGATGCATTCGTCACTATGGATGCCGCTGTGTCGTTTGTGACTTCTCCTTCGAGGATGTGTACGGCGACATCGGACGGGCGTACATCCACGTGCATCACCTCGTCCCTATCGCTTCGATCGGTGAGCAATACACGGTCGACCCCGTTCGAGACCTGCGGCCAGTGTGCGCGAACTGCCATGCGATGTTGCACTCGTCAGAGCCGCCACTGTCTATAGAGGCGCTGGAGAAAAGGTTGTATCGGCGCTGAGATCAGCTACACGCCTTGCGGGCATGGCGATCTGCGAGCACGGGTCCGGCTGACCTTGCAAGCAGGCTGGTTGATGGTCCGACGGCGCTCAGCGGGAGGGCGGAACCCAGTTGGACACGGTAGCGCTCGCGACGCACTCACCGGCTCCCTCGGCGGCAACCGCACACCACCGGCACAGGGTTTATCCAGAGCACGATCGCCGATCGGGTGCCGGCCGCGCACAGCACGGCGAGGGCACGATAGGCTGCACCGACCATGTCCCCCCGAAGGCGGGATCCCATGGCCCCTGCTGGGGCGATGCGGCCGGCGGCCGCCGACGGCACGATGCAGGCGTTCCCAAGGAGGCTCCCGTGCACCCCGACCGCCTGCAAGCCCTCGAGGCCCAAGTCGACGCCTTGACGTCGGCGATGCGCGTGCTGCTGTGTCAACTGCCCGCGGACACCCGCATGGCAGTCGCCACAGCCCTGCGTGGCTCTTTCGATGGACACACCGTTGACGAGACCCCGGACGCGCTGATGGCCGGCGCACTCTGGCGCATCCTGGGCGGCGCGTCGGTCGGTTCAGCCTGACTCGGCTGGCGCATCCCAGTCGAGCAGTTCCGCCAGCCGACGCACCACCCACCGGGCTTCCGCAGCCGAGACGACTTCGGGCACGGCGTCCAGTCCTGATTGGATCTTCCACAGCACGTCGCCCTCGGCCACGCCCAACTGCATGCGCCTGTCCCGTGCCGTCTCCACAAGGGCCTGCGCCATGTCTTCGCACAGCTCGTGGCGATCGGCGATCTCGCCGCGGTTTGCCGCCGGGCGCCGAGCGCCTTCGGGCATGAACAGTGCCACGAAGGACGCTGGGATGTCGATCTGAGTGTCCACGGCCACCGCTGGAAGAGATATGTATAGATGTACAGTATCCATGATGCACCCCCCGGTCAACTGCTGCAGGCTCTGC